>DKEN01000114.1 GCA_002452515.1 Spartobacteria bacterium UBA6821
CCAAACAGGAGCAGGGGAGGGGATTTGCATGCCGATGCTGGAAGTGACCACCACCAGAGAGATCCAATAGGCACTCCCTGATCCGTTGTTGCGAAGAGAGGGAGTTCCAACTCGTTTCCTCCCGATCCGGGAAGATAAGCCGCGCCACTTCCCGGAGTTGCCAGACCTTCTACCTTAGGCCAATCAGGGACTCGTGAGTCGGGAGAATAGCGAACGAGAGGAAGCGATTTAAACTGCGCTGAAGAGGAGGGGATTTCAGGAATAATGAGTTCCAAACCAGGCATCTTCCTAAGTTGGGAAATGATATCAGGAAGAAAGGGGACTGAACTCTGTTCCCCTTCGATCACGCCATTGATCACAATGCAACGGGGATGGAATTTTCCAAGGCCTCTGAGGGCCATCGCTACATCCATTGCTTGAAATCCGCGCGATGAATTTTCCAGAGTGATCATCACAACACGAGGAGGAGCGGGAAGAAATCGAGCAGGCAAGTGGTGCGCAAAAGCTTGCTCCCATTGCTGAAAGAATCCAACAGCCTGACCAACCGCCCCGAGCATGATAAAGAATGATCCAAGCACCAACTGGAGCTGGAGGCGCCTATAAGTCGATGATACTTGAGGCAACATAGTGGGGGTCTGCTGCGCCGAATCAGTTGCGCTTGGTGCTCTTTTTTGGGGGAGCACCAAGAAGTGCCTTAGCATGTGCTTTCGCCGATTCCGTGACACCGCCCAACATCCTGGCAATTTCCGTAACACGATCCGATTCGGAAACAGGATCAAGGCGCGTGGCGGTCCGCCCGTCACTGACCGATTTCACCACGACGAATTGTGAGCCCGCGGCAGCAGCGACCTGAGGCAAATGGGTGATGCAAAGCACCTGATGGGCAGCNNTCCTGATCGGCCAGTGCCGACTTGAGTGCCAGCATGACCCTGGAAATTTCCCCGCTCGAGGCAATCGCCCTAAGGGGTTGGAATGGCTCACCGGGATTCGGTGCAAAAAGAAATTCGGCGATTTCGGCCCCATCCGGTCCCGGCTCGGACTGGGGTTCAAGCGAAATTTCAAAACCTGCCCGTTTGAATCCGAGATCCTGAAGTTCTCTAGCAATGACGTCAGAGAGCCTCTTGGCCCCCTCAATCCGTTGCTCTCCCAGTTTGGCAGCGGTAAGAGATAGCTTCCGAAGGGAAGTATCGAGTTTCGCTTGTGCCGTTGCTTTTAGTTCCGAGAGTGAGGAAAGACGTTCCAGTTGCTTTGACGATTCGTTCCCGCGAGCAATAACATCGGCCAGGGTTGGACCATATTTTCGGCGCAAGGTTCCGATCACATTCAATCGATCTTCCAACTGCTCAAGCTCAGCGGCATCAACCTCGATCTTTTCAGCATAATCCCGGAGTTCGGAGAGCTGATGGTCGAGACCTGCTATAACCGTTTCGAGCCCTTCCATTAGCACGCCGGAACGTTCGTCCAGCCTGACGAGATCACGTAGCAATCGGGCTGAATCTGTGAGTGCGATCCCAGCCCCACGCTCCTCATCTTCCAATCGACTGATGATGGCCGCTGAAAGTTCGATCAGGCGACGGCTGTTGGAGGCAGCCTTATACCTGTTGTTGAGAGGTTCTTCCTCCCCTTCAGAGAGACCTGCGGAGAGAATCTCATCAACTTCCTCCTGCAAGCGGGCCACTCGCTCGGCACCGCCACTGCTGTTTTCAAGATCTTCAAGCTCACGCCGAGCCATAGAGACTGCTGCGCGACTTTCCAGATAGGCTTCGCGGAGTTCAAGAGCGTCGGAATAGCGATCGAGCAGGAGCGTCTGTTCATGGCGATGGAACAGGGACTGATGATCGTGAGGGCCGTGCAGATCGACAAGAAGGGTGCCGAGATCCTTGAGTAGTCCAAGATTACACGGGCTGCCATTGATAAACTGGCGGCTGTTTCCTTCGACGGCAATGGAGCGTTTGAGGATCAGTTCACCCTCCTGACACTGATCGATGCCACGTTCCTCCAACAGGGCGTCAATTTCAGCCGAATCATCAACGGAAAAGACCGCCTCAATCCCGGCAGAGGAAGCTCCGGAACGAACTACTCCCCGGTCGGCTCTCTCACCCAACAGGAATTTGAGCGCACCGATAATGATCGATTTTCCCGCGCCAGTCTCACCCGTGATGGTGATGAAGCCAGCAGGGAGCTCCCACGAGAGTTCCTCGACGAGGGCCAGATTACGAATACGAAGGGATCGGAGCATTGCCGACATGGCGGAGACTATGCCAGCCTTCACGCATTCATGTCATCACTTGAACTCACCTTTCTTGGAACGGGAACTTCTCATGGGATTCCCGTCATCGGATGTGATTGCCCCGTCTGCCTCTCTCAGGATCCTCGGGACACGAGAACCCGGAGCTCCATTCTGATCAAAACGGCTGACAAACACTTCGTGGTCGATACGTCTCCCGAGTTCCGATTGCAATGTCTTAGGGAGGGGATCACGCGGCTCGATGCAGCCCTCTTCACCCATCCACACACAGATCACATCATGGGGTTTGATGATATGCGGCGCTTCTGTGAGATGGAGGATCGCATGATGCCCGTCTATGCCACGACAGCCACGATGGAGCAGTTGAGGAATACCTTCCGATACGCCTTCGACACTCCCCAACCCTGGAAGAATTATCTCCGCCTTGATCCACAGATCCTCGGGGGAGCCTTTGATCTGGGAGAAACCAGGATCGTTCCGGTGGAACTCCCTCATGGAAAAATAAACTCCACGGGCTTTGTCTTCCATCGTGGAGGTCGGAAACTTCTGGCTTATTTCACTGACTGCGCCCTGGTGACGGAAGAAGCGATGGAGGCGGCCCATGGGGCCGATATTCTTGTGCTAGATGCCCTGAGGGAAACTCCCCATCCAACGCATATGAACTTTGAGCAGGCAATCGCAGCAGCAAAAGTGATAGCCCCCGGAAAGACCTATTTTCTCCATCTCTGTCACGATATCTCCCATGCCGTGAAGCAGTCACAGCTTCCAGAGGGATTTCATCTCGCTTATGACGGCCTAAAAATCATAGCAGGGTACTGATGAGCCGATTATTTTTGTTTCTTATCGCAGGTATTTCCCTGGGAAGGAGCTTTGCTTCAACTCCGGCTGACGATGCAGCCGCAACAATCGTCATCTATAATATCAATGCGTCGGACTCGAAGGAGTTGGCCGATTTTTATTGCTCGGCCCGTTCAATAGATCCGGCCCACGAAATAGGAGTGATAGCCCCCCTTGCCGAGGAAATCTCGAGGAATGATTACGACGTCACCATTGCTTCCGCAATCCGTGAGACCATGACCGAGCGCGGATACTGGATGCTAACCAAGGATATTGCAGGTCGTTCGATTCTCGCAGCGTCGCGCATCCGCTACGCAGTTCTTATCAAGGGCATGCCTCTGAAGATAGCGGACTGCACCAACTATCCCGGAGATAATGCAACGTTACAACCTCCACCATTTGGTAATTGCTCTGCAGCTTCCGTGGACTCCGAACTCTCCATCCTGGGACTGTACACTCCACAGATTTCAGGGGTGATTAACAATCCCCTCTCTGTCAAACAAATCGGCGCAAAACATGAATCAAAGCAAGTCACATCGTCACAGAACCCGAGCGCTTCTCCGATACTACTAGTCGGGCGATTGGATGCTCCATCTTCGGATGCCGTGAAAGCAATGGTGCTTAACGGCATCAAGGCTGAAAAAGATGGTCTCTGGGGATGGGGGTATGTGGATCTCCGCTCCACAGCCGATCCAAACTTCGTAATGGGGGATCAATGGATCAGAAAGGCAGGGGAGGTGATGAGAAAAAACGGGATTCCAGTCATTGCGGATGATCTTCCTGAAACCCTTCAGGAGGGATTTCCCATCACCGATGCAGCGGCCTATTTCGGATGGTACACTGATAATATCAACGGCCCGTTTCGCGCATCTTCCTTTCGATTCCTTCCCGGAGCCATAGCGGCGCATCTTCATTCTTTCAGCGCAATCACCATTCACGATCCTCTTAAAGGTTGGACGGGCCCCCTGATCCAACATGGTGCAAGTGCTTCTGTCGGGAATGTCTATGAGCCCTATCTGATTTTCACCACCGACTTTGGAACGATGGAGGAGAAGCTCTTGGCCGGAGCCAATCTTGCCGAAGGTTACTACGCAGCGCAGCCAGTCTTATCATGGATGAGCATTCTTCTCGGCGATCCCCTCTATCGTCCCTATGCAGCTTTTCAGAATCCTGAAAACATGACAACCAACCTCTGGAGCGACTACCGCCAGATTGTGCTGCAACATCAGGGAAATGTGCTCAAGGCCGCCCATGATCTCGGTGAGCGAGCCCGGTCTACCGGAGAGAGCCTCTATCTGGAAGCTCTGGGCTCTGCACAATGTGATGCGGGTATTCTTCCTGCCGCAGGGGCGAGTTTCCGCGATGCAGCCAAGATCGCCAAGGATCCAAAGATCCAATTCAGGCTTTTACTGGAACAGTCCCGTGTCCTTGAAAAGCAAGGCAAGACGGAGAAAGCCACCACGCTGCTAACGGAGGGGCTCTCGACTTTTACAGAGACTTCACAAAAAGGGCTACTCCTGGCATGGATCGCCCGTTTGAACCCAATTGAGACAAACCCTTCTCCATCACAGAACACAACAAATGAACTGACCCGCTGAAGGCTGACGTCAGTTTGTCTTCAACACTTCGATGAAGGCTTCCTGCGGGATGTTGACTTGTCCAATGGCCTTCATCCGTTTTTTCCCCTCTTTCTGCTTTTCCAGGAGCTTCCGCTTGCGGCTGATATCGCCACCGTAGCATTTCGCCGTCACATTTTTTCGCATGGCGCTAATACTTTCACGGGCAACAATCTTTCCCCCGACAGCTGCCTGAATGGCCACCTGATACATCTGGGTAGGAATAACCTCTTTGAGTTTGCTGGCAAGGGAACGNNGGTTCCCCGTTCACCAGCATCTCAAGCTTCACCATGCGATCAGGACGATAACCGGCTGGTTCGTAATCCATGGAGCCATAACCACGGGTGACAGATTTGATCTTATCATGGAAATCGACCAGAATTTCGTTGAGAGGAAGCACCGACGTGATCATGACGCGTCTGGTATCGATGGATTCCGTGCTCTCCACGATCCCGCGCTTGTCCATCATGATCTGCATGATGTCGCCAATATTTTCGTTGGGAACCATGACGAAACATTTAACCACCGGTTCGCGGATTTCCTCGACGACACTCATGTCGGGAAGATTGGCCGGATTATCCACCAGAAGCAGTTCACCGTTCGTTCTCAGCACCTCATAGACAACACTGGGATAGGTGGCGATGATGTCCATGTCGTACTCGCGGCGGAGGCGTTCCTGAATGATCTCCATGTGGAGAAGTCCCAGGAAGCCGCATCGGAACCCAAAACCCAGTGCCACGGAACTTTCGGGCATGTAGTTGAAGGCGGCATCGTTAATCTGCAACTTACCCATGGCGGCCTTGAGTTGCTCAAAATCAGCGGTGTTGATCGGATAAATCCCGCTATAGACCATCGGCTGGACTTCCTTGAAGCCGGGGAGGGGCTCTTCTGCTGGTTTTTTTGAATCGGTAAGGGTATCGCCGATCTTGATCTCAGCCGTTGATTTGATGTTGCCGATGAAATAACCAACATCACCGGAACTCATTGCCTGTGTTGCCGTCATCTTCGGGGTGAAGATGCCGACTTCCTTCACATCATAGGATTGATTTGTCGACATCAGGCGCACCTGGGAGCCGGCCTTGATATTGCCGGAAAAAATCCGGATGTAACTCACGACACCTCGGTAGGTGTCAAAGAGAGAATCAAACACCAGTGCCCGCAAAACACCGTCACCAGCCGGAGGAGGGGGGATGCGCTCAACAATGGCCTCCAGGATATTTTCAATCCCGATTCCCGCCTTGGCGCTCGCCTCGAGAGCTTCATCGGCAGGAATGGCCAGCAGGTCCTCCAGTTGTTTTCTCACCGTTGGAAGATCCGCATTCGGCAAATCGATCTTGTTGATGACCGGAATAATGGTCAGGCCCTGCTTGTGGGCGAGGTGAATATTGGCCATGGTCTGTGCCTCGACTCCCTGGGCTGCGTCAACGATCAGCAGGGCCCCTTCGCAGGCGGCAAGGCTCCGTGAAACTTCGTAGGCAAAATCCACATGGCCCGGAGTGTCCATGAGATTGAGCGTATAGATCTGCCCGTCCTTTGCCTTGTACTGCATGCTGACAGGATGGGATTTGATCGTGATGCCGCGTTCGCGTTCAAGATCCATGGAATCCAGGACCTGCTCCTGCTTGTCGCGGTTGGCAATCGTATTGGTCTTCTCCAGCAGACGATCCGACAGGGTGGTTTTCCCATGGTCGATGTGGGCGATGATACAGAAATTGCGGATATGGGATACGGACATGGGCAGCTCTTCATTATCTGGCAGGCAGGTGATAGGGTCAATCACGATGGAAAACTGTGACAATAAAATGACGACATCCTTCTTGCCGTGGAGCGCAACGGACACAATGATCTCATCTTAATTATGAGTTCCGATGGAGATTCCAAAAAGTCGGGGTTGAACTATGTGCTTCTGATCGGTGTCTTGTTGATTGTCTCTCTGTCACTTTTCACAGTTCCCTTCACTACGATCGGTCTAGCAATCAAGAAAAGCGGCCTTCTTGGACAGCATGCTGCTAACGATGCTGCAGCTCTTGAAAAAAACTCCCCCGGCGATCATTCACACGATATCGATTTTGCAGGGTTACGCGCCTCGGTTGAAAAAGTGGCTGCTACCATGATCAAGGATCCAAACCTCAAGACGATCACCGAGTTTGTCAAAATCGAGTCTCCGGCAGAAAAAATTCAAAAAACTAAAATTACTGTCGGGGAAATGTTGGAAAATGGGCATCACCAGTTTGTTGAGGCTGTCGATCCCGATCAAATACGGATCATTGTGATCTTAAAAAGCAAGGAGTGGCCGGCACTTGCCGCTCAACTCATGGATGCTGCTGATATGGAAGGGTTCGTTTACAAAGGTCCAAGCAATACCTCGACTGCAGGGGATGCTGACACGGTCATTGCTGAAATTGAAATTGCCAGGAAGAAGTAGCCTCTTCAAAGTCACCCTTTAACTATTCATGACATATATTATCTGTAGTTATTGAAACTGCGATAATAGAGAGCAATGGGATTGTCTGAACAGCGCTTTCCCTCTTTGATAAGCGACTTCTTTACCTCATGAATCGGATCGACTCACTCTTTAGCCGCCTCAAAACTGAAGGCCGTTCAGCCATGATTGCCTACATCACCGGAGGTGATCCTACACTGGAGGCCTCGGCAAAAATCGCAGTCGCCATGGAAAAGGCCGGTGTTGATCTTTTGGAACTGGGTATCCCATTTTCCGATCCTCTTGCTGACGGAGCAACCATTCAAGCCGCCGCAGGCCGCGCTCTGGAAGCCGGAGCATCCGTGCCGGGAATCCTCGATCTGATCCGCGCCATTCGAAAAACCAGCGAAATTCCCATTGTTCTCTTCGCCTACCTCAATCCGGTCTACATCTACGGTTTTGAGCGCTTTCAGGATGACGCTGCCGCCGCAGGAGCCGATGGACTCCTTCTACTGGATCTTCCTCCCCAGGAGGCAGCACGAAACTCAGAACTGGCCTCGAACCATCATTTAAAGAGCATCCGCCTGATCGCTCCAACCACTCCCTCAGAACGTCTTAAGGAGATCACTGATAGTGCCGAAGGATTCATCTATTATGTCTCCCGTGAGGGAGTTACGGGCGAACAAACCAGTCTTTCCAGTGATATTGCCGAACGGGTGAAAGCCATCAAATCCCTCACCACTGTCCCGGTGGCGGTGGGCTTTGGCATTTCAAATCCTGAACAGGCAGCCGCAGTGGCAGGACTTGCGGACGGTGTCGTGGTAGGCAGCGCCATCGTGCGAAAGATTGGCGAATATGGTGTCCAATCCGATCTGCCGGAACGCATTGCGGATTTTGTCCGTCCGATCGCCGAAGCGGTGCGAACCCGCACTTCCTGACCTTTTCATGCTTTCGGCACCCGTCGCGACCAACCGAAAACTTGTTCTGTTGATGGTCTTGGTGGCGGGATGTGTCGACGCCGTCGGCTTTAAGAATACGCAGATTTTTCCCGCAAATATGACGGGCAATGCCGTCTTGATTGCCTCTTCTCTCGGAAGCGCTTCCCCTGTGGAGCCTGTAGCACTTACGGCAATGACACTGCTGAGTTTCTGCGTGGGATGTGCCCTGGGTGCCTTGTTAATTCGTATTTTGGTTAAAAAAAACATCTCCGGCATTGCCCCTCTCCTCGTTCTGTCAGGATTACTTCTTTGTGTCTGCGGCATTTCCTTGTTCTATAATTCCGTCCCCCGAATCTTTTCGACAGCTCATTTGTTGATGCTAGCAGTGGCCATGGGCATGCAGAGTTCGGCAGCCTTTTCAATGTCCACCCCCGGAGCAGGCATCACCACGGTGATTACAAGCACGCTCACCGCAGCAATTTCAACCATCATGGACAGCTTTTACCGCATCTTTTCCAAGGAAGAAAAACCGCATACTGGAGCCGACACGTACCTTCCACTGCTTGTCTTTGGCTGCTATCTTACGGGAGCCCTTCTGGGTGTTTTCCTGCTAGGAATCTCAACCGCCGTGGCGATCTTGCTCGCGGGAGTCATCCTGGCTGGCGTGGGAGTCACAATGTTCTCTTCCGGCAAATCATGATTTTTGATTTTTCTTTGTGGCGTGACTAAGCTCATGCAAGGAGTGATAGTGAGGAGATGATTTTAGAGTTCACCAAGATGAACGGTGCGGGAAACGACTTTGTAATGGTCGATAATCGTGACGGCGGCAGCAGTCTGACACAGGCTCAGATTGCAGGGATCTGCGACAGGCATCGCGGCGTGGGCGCTGATGGCCTGATCGCCATCGAAGGGACTGCTGAAATGCCGCGCATGCGGTACTACAACGCTGATGGCGGAGAAGCTGAAATGTGTGGCAATGGAGCCCGTTGTTTTGCCAGGTATGCGGCTGGCTTTGCCGGAAATACGCAAGGCACGCTCTCTTTTTTGACCATGGCGGGACCGATTGGCGCAGAACTCCTCGGTGATCGAGTCAGGATCAGCATGAGTACTCCGCATAGCCTCCAGTTGGCGCATTCTCTTCATATACTTGGCAAGGATCATGAGGTGCATTCGATCAATACAGGTGTGCCTCACGCTGTTCTCTTTGTTCAAGATTTGGAGTCCACTCCCGTCATCGAAGCAGGACGAGCACTCCGGCATCATCAACGCTTTGCCCCGGCAGGAACGAATGCAAACTTTGTCCAGGTTCTTGCTCCCGGTTCACTTGCCATTCGCACCTATGAGAGAGGGGTCGAGGATGAAACCCTTGCCTGCGGAACCGGCGTCACGGCGGCAGCTCTTATTCACCATCTTCTGACGAACGCCCCCTCTCCCATCCAAGTCCAAGTGCGTGGCGGAGAAACACTGGAAGTTGGATTCAAGGTTCAAACCGGTCATTTCTTTGATGTGACCTTGAGCGGTCCTGCTGATTTTGTCTTTGAGGGCAGCATTGACCTTTAATTCCTTTTTATGACCTCCATCTCTCTTGCCGGAGCACACACGGCTCTGATCACCCCGTTTCGTGGTGGAAAAATCGACGAAAAGGCTTTCACCACCCTGATAGAATCCCAGATAGAGGCTGGCATTACCGGGATCATCCCGGTCGGAACAACCGGGGAGTCCCCCACTCTCTGTCACGAAGAACATCGCCGAGTCATTGAACTGGCCGTCTCCACCGCTGCGGGGCGCATTCTTGTCATTGCCGGGACAGGCTCCAATGCCACCTCAGAGGCAGTTGAATTGACCCAGGAAGCTGAAAAGCTGGGGGCTGACGCAGCCCTGCTCGTGGCTCCCTATTACAACAAGCCCTCACCTGAAGGCATTTATCGCCATTTCAGAACTGTGGCGAAATCAGTCTCGATTCCCATTGTTCTCTATAGCATCCCAGGCCGTTGCGGCATTGAAATCCCCGTTGCCACCGTTGCCAGGCTGGCAACCGATTGCCCCAATATAGTCGCCATTAAAGAGTCAGGCGGAAGCGTGGAGCGAGTGAATCAACTTAAGGCAGCCCTTTCTTCGCAATTCCAGATCCTCTCAGGAGATGACTCTCTAACATTGCCATTTATCTCGGCTGGAGCTATTGGCGTCATCAGCGTGGCCTCCAATATTATTCCCGCGGAAGTGCAAGCGCTTGTCCAAAGCGCCCTCAAGGGTGATTTGGTGACGGCAACATCGATTCATCAGCGTTATTACGCGCTCTTCCGAGATCTTTTCATTGAGCCAAACCCCGTGCCGATTAAGACAGCCCTTGCCCTTAAGGGAGTTTGCCTTGAAGATGTCAGACTTCCTCTTTGTGAAATGTCTGATTCCAATAAGAATCTTCTTCTTAAGACACTTCAGGAGTCCAATATTCTGTAGACACAATCCATTGATATGAATAAACTTAAAGTTGTTATTTACGGATCAAAAGGAAGAATGGGCAAGGCTCTTCTTGAAGCCATTGCTACTTCTGACGATCTAGAATTAGCTGGAACCATCGATGAGGACGAGCCTCTTGACAGCATTGCTTCTGCAGATGCAGTCATCGACTTTTCTCATGCTGAAGCCACGGAACGCGCCCTTGATCAATGCGTTAAATTAGGCAAGATTATTGTTATTGGAACAACTGGACATAACAATAAATTACGCTCCCGTATTTTCGAGGCAGCAAAGTCGATTCCTGTCATCTTTTCCCCAAACTACAGTGTGGGGGTCAATACACTCTTCTGGCTCACTAACAAAGCCGCCGAAATTCTTGGGCCCGATTATGATGCCGAGGTCATCGAAGTACATCATCGATTGAAGAAAGATGCCCCAAGCGGCACGGCACGCAAACTTGCTGAAATTTTGGCAGAGGTTCGAAATCTTGATTACGATAATGACGTACTGCACGGACGACATGGAATGCCAGGAGCGCGTACCCGAGATGAAATTGGGGTTCATGCCGTCCGAGGAGGAGATGTTGTCGGTGATCACACCGTCCTCCTTGCCGCCCCCGGAGACCGTATCGAGCTAATACATCGAGCTTCCAGCAGAGAAACCTTTGCGCGTGGAGCCTTGCGCGCCGCCCTCTGGGCCCGCGACCAAGCGCCCGGCCTGTATGACATGCAGGATGTTCTGGGATTGCGCTAAAAAATCCCCCTATGCGCGCCGGAATTGCCCTTGGCTCCAACCTGGGCAACAGACATGCCTTCTTGAGCAAGGCGCTTGTCGATCTTAAGAACATTCATGAGGATGGGGAATTTCTAACCTCCACTTTTGTAGAGACCCCTCCCCAAGACTGCCCCCCAGGCAGCCCTGATTTTCTCAATGCCGTCGTGGAGCTAAAAACATCACTAACACCCCTCGAATTACTGGATAAATTACGGTCTCTGGAGTTGGGTTCAGGTCGAGAGTCAGATCATGGATTTCACACTCCAAGAACACTTGATCTAGACCTCCTTTATTGTGACGGCCTTCTACTCGATCACCCTGATCTTCAACTCCCTCATCCGCGGATCAGGGAGAGATATTTTGTCCTGAAGCCGCTCGCAGAAATTCGCCCAGATTTGATTCTTCCGGGCTGGCCTAAAAGCTGCAAATATTATTTATCACAAATTCATAAGATATAGGTTTATCTTTCATGTATAAAACTACTTATGACTTTAAAAATATCTCTATCAGAATCTAAAAACCAGCTTCGAAAACAAGCCTGGTTGACAGCCTATGATTACCCCCTTGGGCGTCTTTTGGATGAGTCTGGCATTGATCTGATTCTTGTCGGAGATTCCTTGGGGATGGTGGTTTTGGGATATGAAGACACTGTTGATGTTACCATGGATGAGCTGCTGCATCATCTCAAAGCCGTCCGCCGCGGGGTGAAACGAGCTCCTGTGGCCGCTGACTTGCCAAATCACTCTTATGACACTCCTGATCAAGCTCTTTTTAATGCAAAAAGACTCACGGAAGCAGGAGCGGATGCGGTCAAGTTAGAAGGGGCCTTGATTGATCAAATCAACGCTATTACCTCGCATGGAATTGAAGTAATTGGACATCTCGGAATGTTGCCTCAGCATGTGCGCGAAGAAGGAGGGTATCATAAAAAAGGGAAATCCGCTGATGAAGCGAAGACTATTCTTGCAGATGCCGTTGCCCTTCAGGAAGCCGGTTGCTGCGCAGTCGTTTTAGAACTCGTGGATGCATCCCTCTCAAAAACAATCACGGAAAGACTCGATATCCCCACCATTGGGATCGGAAGTGGAGCTGGTTGTGATGGTCAAATTCTGGTTACTCCCGACCTACTGGGATTGCAACCTTGGTTCCGCCCTGCTTTTGTAAAACCAAAAGCGGATCTCGCCACCCCGATTCAGGCAGCAATTAAGGAATACATAAGAGAAATACGGTCATGAAGCAAGATCTCCAAGCCCGGGCCGCCTCTGGCCGAAGTGTTGTATTGGCGGGAGTTCTCCTGAATATTATCCTCTCCTCGGGTAAGATCGGAGGAGGTATTTTGGGACGATCCAATGCGTTGATTGCCGATGGTGTGGAGTCACTTCTGGATCTGATCAGCTCTCTCTTTATCTGGATCGCCCTGAAATATGCCGCTAAACCGCCCGACGAGGATCATCCCTATGGTCACGGAAAAGCAGAGTCCCTAGCCTCCCTCTTTGGGGCCTTGATTTTGGCCATCGCTGGAGCACTGATCGCCCACAATAGCATCGTTCAACTGATCGCTGTGGCTCATGGCCACGCGACTCATCTCCCCGCCCCTTTTACACTTCTTATCCTGATCGGGGTGATTTTGCTCAAGGAGAGCCTCTATCAGGTCATGGTGAGACGCGCCCGAAAGATTGGAAGCAATGCCCTGTTGGCCGATGCCTGGCATCACCGATCCGATGCGGTCACATCGATCGCTGCTTTCATAGGCATTTCCATCAGCCTGATTGGCGGGCGTGCTTATGCAGGTGCTGATGATTGGGCGGCCCTTTTTGCCTGTGTGGTGATTTTCTACAGCGCTTACAATAACTTGAAGCTCTCGCTTGGAGAGATGATGGATGCTCGCGTCTCGACCGATGCAGAAGCAGCCGTCATTGCTGAAGCCTGTGCAGTTCCAGGTGTGTTGAGCGCCGAAAAATGCCGTGTCCGCAAAAGCGGGTTGGCCTATCTTGCCGATATTCATATCCGGGTGGATGCGAATATCTCCGTCCGGGAAGGCCATGACATTTCCCACGCGGTGAAGGATCGCCTGATGGCCAATGACCTCCCCTTGGAGGATGTGACGGTTCATATTGAACCGGAGGAACACTAAGTCCTCCCTGTTACTCCACCAAGTTTTCCAGCACCCCTATTCCCTCTATCTCGATTTCTACGCGATCGCCGGGCTGAAGCCACCGCTGGGGCGTACGTCCAAGACCAACGCCGGAGGGAGTACCCGTGAGGATGACCGTTCCCTTTGCCAACGTCGTCTCCCCACTGAGAAATTCAATCAGAGCGGGCACGTCAAAGATCATGTCTGCGGTATTGGATTGCTGAAGCACTTCCCCGTTGACTCGGGTTGCTATCTCAAGCGCATTGGGATTGGGAATCTCATCAGGAGTCACCAGATAAGGTCCGAGGGGAGCAAAGGTATCGAAAGATTTTCCACGGCACCATTGCCCTCCTCCCCACTGTTTCTGCCAGTCGCGGGCACTCACATCATTGGCACAGGTGTAGCCGAGAACATGATCCAAGGCATTTTCCCGTGAGACATTCTTGCAGGTGGTGCCGATGACAACAGCCAGTTCTCCCTCATAATCAACCTGCGTGGAAACTGGGGTCCGGGGAATATGGATGGATGCCCCCGGATTCAATAGGGCCGATGGATTCTTAAAAAAGAGAACCGGATAATCGGGCAAGCGCGACTTCATCTCTTCGGCATGGGCCCGATAATTCAGCCCGATGCAGAGGATTGCATGAGGGATGATCGGGGCAAGCAGCCGGTGTTTTCCGGCCTTTTTACCCGTCGGAAGAAATCCGCCGAAAAGATCGCCCTCCAACAACTCCAACCCCTCCTCGGTGAGGCGTGCAAAACGGATTTCACCTTCCTCCAACTCAATGCGGGCGATCTTCATGCACTGAGTCTATCAACTTATTCGCTCCATTTCCATCGCGTGATCTTTTAACTCTGGCCCGAGATAACAATGGGAGCCGACTAAAATAAAACCATGACGTCGCAACAGTTGCCTGTAAAAGCTGGCTGTCTGGAGTCCCTCTTGCGGAAAATCTCCGATCAGCGAATCGCCACCGGTATAGAGTTCGAGAAAGGCAATGCCCCCAGTACGCCGTGCAAGCGAGACAAGACCCATCTCCAACTCCTCGACCGGCAGATAGAAAAGCGTGTCGCTACAGATGATCAGATCGTAACTTTTTTTAAGAACGCAGCTTTCGAGGCTGGCGAAGGAACCAAGCCTGAGGTTTCGTTTCTTCCCAAAGCGTTCTACGGCATACGGGCTGGCATCGATGCCGGTATACTGGATCGAAGGGCGCACTTTTCTGAGACAGGAGAGCCAGTTCCCCTCCCCACATCCCACATCCAGAACGCTCTTAACAGGGCGTTCCAGATAATATTCCGCAGTGGAAAGAGCCAGAGCCGATTTTCTCCTGATGGAGCCGGCTGATTTTACCCGTGTCTCAGGATCGCGATACCAACGGTCAAAGTAAGCCCTGTCATAGGATTTTTCCTGCAAGGTCATTATGGAAGAAAGGAGCAGATATAATGACACGCCTCATCGCTGACCGTGATGGTGAAGCCCGAATTTTCAGGAACATCAAAGACATCCCCAGCTGAGTATTTTTCCGTTTTCGCAGCACCCTCAAGAACCACTTCGGCCTCGCCCTCGATGATTTCCATCCGCTCGGCCTGTTTCGTTCCGAAATAATAGCTGCCGGGCAGGATCACCCCGACTGTCTTACGCGCTCCTCCCGGGAGAACAATGGTATGGGAAATGACGCGGCCCTCAAAATAGACATTGGCCTTGGCGTGAACGGTGACATTGGTGAATTCCATACCCTGCCTCATCGCCATCCACGGAGGGATTTGCAAGTGCAAAGCATTCTTATCTGTGGAGAATCATGAATTGCCGCATGAAACTCTTTCTTCAATCGACACTCCTGCTTCTTCTTGCCCTCCTTGGAGGACTAGAGGTCCGAGCCGAAATCGGGGCTACACCGCAGCAAAGCATCGCGCGTTATGGAACGCCGGAGAGAGATGCCATGAAAGAGAGCGGACTGCTTTACTTTACAAAAGGTGACCTCTGCACGATAGCCCACTTTTATCAGGGTCATTGCGACGTGCTCAGTATTTTTTCCAGCAAGGAGAGCATGGGATTTCCTGATCCCTTGAGTGACGAACAAATCTCCTCCCTGCT
>DKEN01000131.1:0-488 GCA_002452515.1 Spartobacteria bacterium UBA6821
ATCGGGGGCAAGATCACCTTGGAAAGCCGCTTTACCGGCGAGGAGCCTCCCGCTCAGCCCGAGCCAGACCCAGTGCCGATTGCTCCGCCCGTTCCGAAAGCCGTGAGCAAACCTGCCGGCGTAGAAAGCAAACCCACGTCATCGGAAGCGGTAGTGCCAACCGTCAGCCCCGAGGAATTGGAAGCTTTTAAAAACGATCCCTTAATTCAAAAAGCCCTGGAGATCTTCAAGGCCGAAATTTTANNACCCCAAACTGCTTAAAACTTTAAACCAACAAACAGAATTATGAATATTGCCAAGATGATGAGTGCTGCCGCCAACGCGCAGAAAAAAATGGGACAAATTCAGGAGGATCTGGCCAATCGTGAGATTGAAGCCTCCTCCGGCGGCGGGAAAGTGACGGTCAAGGTCACCGGGGCCGGGGATATTCTCTCCATCAGGATCGCTCCCGAAGTGGTCAGTGCCGATGATGTCGAATTGCTTGAGGA
>DKEN01000131.1:497-7776 GCA_002452515.1 Spartobacteria bacterium UBA6821
ACTACGGCTGACGCTTGTCCGCCTTGCTCTCCATTCAATCTTACAGCGCCTCTAAAATCAGGAAGTCTTAGAGGGCTGATTGCTGATCAACCTTGGATAGTCGCAAGACTCCGATCAGGAGGAGCAGGGTTGGGACTACGAGGGAGAAGAGGTCGAGGAGTGCTCGGAGTATCTCGCCGCGCGAGAGCTCTCTCCCCAATCCTCCGCCGAGGGAAAAGTGAAATTGAGCAAGGGCTTCGGTGATGACGAAACAGAAGAAAACAGTGGTTATTGCTAATCTGCTTACTAAGCCTAGAGAGTTATTCCGCAGCAGCACAACACATGCGTAGAGGAGTGGAAAAAAAGCTAAAGTTGTTGAAAACGGAGCTGCCAAGGCCACCATCAGCAGGGAAATCCCGAGTTTTATCTGGAACCGTCGGGTTTTTTTCGAAGCGGGCTGAAGCAGGCCAAAGGAAAATAGAATTACTGGTACGCCGAGCGACCAGGCGATGATGCGATATTCATCGGCGATGAGATGGCCTGTCACGCAGTAGGAAGTCCCGGCAAGTTCAAAGGCCTCTTGCCACGACTTCCAGACGCCGCTTTCAAACCAAGCAGCACCACCGAGGGCGACGGCGGAAAGGAAGAGAGGGAAACGTAGATGGGATGGCAACGTTGTTGCCGTGAGAGCGAGTAGTACCGCCGTCATTCCGATCAGGGCCACAACGAGATGAAGCAAAACTTCAACACTGGAATACTCTCCAACGGAGAGGGTTAAGAGAGTTTCCATCCTGATTTATAGTTCCACCGCATCTCCGAATTCAATCTGGAGGTTGCGGGCGAGACGTATCAGTTCGGGAGCCGGATGTTTTTTGCGGCCGATCACGGACTCCAGATCAACCAGCGTGGTTTTTCCTTTGGCCAGTGCCGTCATGCAGCCGATCTCATGCTGGAGAAGGCCCGTCACAGCCAGTTCACCAAAGCGGGCTCCGAGCATCCTGTCAAAATGTGTGGGAATGCCGCCCCGTTGCACATGGCCGAGTACGGTTTTCCTGATTTCCTGATCGAAATCACCCCCTTTTTCATCCCTCATCCTGTTGATGAAGGTGTCGGCGTCACAGACTCCTTCAGCCAAGACGATAATGGAATTGTCTCTCGTCTTTTGAAAACGGTGGTGGAGCAGATCCACAATGCGTTTCATGTTGTAAAAATATTCCGGGATCACCGCGATCTCAGCCCCGCAACTGATGGCTGTGGTCAGGGCCAGATAACCTGAATTGCGCCCCATGACCTCGATCAGAAAACATCGGCGATGAGAACGGGCCGTGTCGCGGATCCGGTCGAGCATTTCCATGATGGTATTGGCAGCGGTGTCGACACCAATGGCCATTTCCGTCCCAGCCATGTCATTGTCAATACTGGCAGGAATGCCGACAACCGGCAGACCCCTGCGGGAGAGTTCGAGCGCTCCGGTCAGTGAACCATCACCGCCGATCACCACGAGTCCCTGAATGCCGAGGTCCTGGAGGATTTTGAAGGCCTCATCGATCCCTTCCTGATGGTAAAACTTTTTACAACGACTTGATTGCAGGATGGTTCCACCTCTGTCGATCATTCCTGCTGGAAGGGGAATCCCCAGTTCCTCGATCGTCCCGTCGAAAATACCATCGAATCCGTTGGTGATACCGAGCACTTTGCATCCCTGCTGGTGAGCTGTTCTTACTACGGCACGAATGGCCGGATTCATTCCGGGAGCGTCTCCCCCAGAGGTCAATACACCGATAGTTTTCATAGTCTGTAAAGTCACTCTTGGGGGCGAGTTGACGGGTTCTTTTGTAGCACGATGGGGAAAAAATGACAGTAGAGAGAAATTTTTTTGAACAAAGCCCTATTTCGGGAGTCTGACCTAATAGGTTTATGTTGGGAGCGGGCTACCTCGTACCGGTTATGGTTTTTCCGGTGCGATCAAGGTGGCCCGCTTTTTTTTGCAGGGGATATTCTCGGGACGTCCTTAAAACTGCGATTTAATCAGCGTTTCCCTTGCTTCGGCCAGAAGCCTCGGATAGCTCCTAGAGTAGCTTTTGCCTAGAAAGTCAATGAACCACTCTTTCCATGCCTGAAACAATCCTGTTGATAGAGGATGAAGAGGATGTCACCGACCTGATCCGGTACCATCTAAAAAAGGAGAAGTATCGCGTCCTCAGCGCCCATGACGGGGTTGAAGGGGTTCAACTGGCCGTTAAGGAACGGCCAGATGCCGTGGTGCTCGATATCATGATGCCCCGCCTGAATGGGTTTGAAGTAGCCAAAAAACTCAAGGCTGACCCCCGTACGGAGCCGATTCCCGTGCTTTTCCTGAGTGCCAAGGGCGAGACGGAAAGCCGGATCAAGGGTCTGGAGACAGGGGCAGATGATTTTCTGACGAAGCCATTCAGCCCTCGCGAACTGGTATTGCGCCTCCAGGCACTGCTGCGCCGGTCGCGCACGACGATCCTTCCGGAAACACTCTGCTCGGGTCCCATCACGCTTGAACGGGCAACGCTCAAAGTCACCATCGAAGGGGAGCGGCTCGACCTGACCACCACTGAATTCAAGCTACTCTCCCTCTTGGCGGGGAGCAACGGGATGAGTCATTCCAGGGAGTATCTGCTGGAAGAAGTCTGGGGGTATAATAATTCCGTTGATACTCGCACGGTGGATACCCATGTCCGTCGCCTGCGTGAGAAACTGGGCGTTCACGCCGATCTGCTTCAGACAGTGAGAGGGGAGGGATATCGGTTTCTCACTGACCCGAGTCTCACGAAGAGCTGATGGAATTTTTCCTAGCGGGCTTGATTTTTTCCTTCCTAGTTCTGGGAGGAATTGTGGTGTTTCAGGTGATTGTCCCTCTTCAGGAGCTGTTAGAGGTGCTGCGCCGGATAGCCGCCGGGGACTATCGGACGGTTATCATGAGCGGGCTTCCCTCGTTCCTGAGAAAAGCGTCGGACGATCTCCGCATCGTGGCGGAAACTCTTGCCAAACAACAGGCATCACTGGCCGAGGAGGAATTCGGTCTCTCCATGATTCTCGGAAGAATGACGGAAGGGGTGATTATTGCTGGACCGGATTTACGGATCAGGCTGATCAATGAAGCAGCTTCGGCCATGTTTAATCTTAAGGCCCAGACGAGAGGGTTGTTGATTCAGGAAGTCTTTCTCAGTCATGAACTTCAGGGGATGGCCCGGCAGGCTGTCGCAAGTGGCGAGGTCCAGCGGGGAGAATGCACGATCCTCATTCCGGGACGCCGCGAACGCTGTCATCTTGTGGTGACGGCAGCTCCGCTTCAGGCGCCGGAAGCAAAAAGCCCCGACGGTCTCCTCATTGTCCTTCACGATATCACGCGGATGCGGGAGTTGGAGTCGATGCGCAGGGAATTCGTTGCCAACGTCTCCCATGAATTCCGCACCCCTCTTTCCATCATCAACGGCTATCTTGAGACCCTGGAGGATGAAAAACTCAGTAAGGAGATGTTACGAAAGTCCATCACCGTCATGCGCCGGCACGGAGACCGCCTCAATGATTTGATCGCGGATCTGCTTACCATCAGCCGGATGGAGGAGAAAGGTGTCCGATTGGAGTCCGAGCCGACGGATCTTGTCCCGATCCTCAGGAGACTTGTTGATCACATGGAACACGAGATTTCAACAAAGAACGTGACCGTACATCTGGAACTGCAGGCTTCTCTCCCACCTGTTGAAGTCGATGTCTACCGGATGGAGCAAGCCTTTTCCAACCTTCTGGCCAATGCCCTGCGTCACGGTCGAAGCAAGGAGGCAGAGATTACAATTGGTGCCGCTGTGCAGGGATTGGAATTGATGATCAGCTTCTGCGACAATGGCCCCGGGATTCCCTTTCAGGATCAGGATCATATTTTTGAACGCTTCTACCGCGTTGGTGGCGACCGGGCACGCCATACCGGGGGGACGGGACTGGGGCTCTCGATTGTGAAGAATGTGGTTCAGGCTCACGGCGGTCGAATTGTTCTGGAGAGTAAGCCGGGAGTTGGGGCCAACTTCATGATATTCCTTCCCTTGGCCCTCAAGCCGGAGCGTCCCTGAACCCGCAGAGCGGTTTTCTCAACCCTCTTCGATTGACATGAGGAAGCTTCAAGCCGAAGGTTTTCTTGCTCACGCCGTCAGCAATTCCGCAAACGCCTTGGGTGAAACGCTTTGACCATTCATCCCACCGCACTTGTGAGCCCCAAGGCCATCCTTGGAGAAAATGTTGTGATCGGCCCCTTTGCCATTATTGAGGAAGGGGTTCGCATTGGTGCGGACTGCACCATCCAGGCGCGCGCCATCCTGACGGATCGGGTCACCCTCGGAGACCGGAATCTCGTTGGTTACGGCACTGTGATCGGTTCCGCACCTCAGGATTTCGCCCATAACAACTCCGTGGTAAGTGAGGTGATCATCGGAAACGACAATGTCATCCGGGAATATGTCACGATCCACCGAGGAACCGCCGAAGGCTCGGCGACGAGGGTGGGCAATAACAACATGCNNGGTAATAACAACATGCTGATGGCTGGAGTCCATCTGGGACACAACAGCAGCGTCGGAAATCGCGCCGTCATTGCCAATAACTGCCTGCTGGCCGGGTATGTCGAGGTGGGGGATGATGTCGTGCTGGGTGGAGGATCTGTCTTTCACCAATTTCTCCGCATCGGGGAGATGTGCATGATTCGCGGCGGCACGGCTTGGAGCAAAGACATTCCTCCCTTTACGGTGGGACTCATCCTCAATGTGGTCTGCGGGATCAATGCCGTCGGCATGCGACGTAAGGGCGTGGGTAGCGCGGAGCGTCTCGACGTGAAACGTGCTTACAATTTACTCTACCGCAGTGGACTCAATGTCGAGCAGGCCATTGAGCAGGGAAAATCCATGAAGTGGTCGGCCCAGGCAGAGAGTTTCATGAAGTTCGTCTCCCACCGGACGAAGCGCGGTCTTTGCAGCGCCCGGGGAAAATCTCTCGATCAAACGGAAACAGCCGAATAAGTCTCCGGCGAGGTGTGGGCATGCTCGGCGAGATGGGAGGCGATGAGATCATCCAGTTGGGCGAGTGAGGCCACTGTCGAAAGCTCCCCTCTCAACGGGCGGGCTCCCGGCATTCCCCGCGTGTAGGCCATCAGGCGGCCACGCATTACCTGCATGGCCATCTTCTCTTCTCCCCGCGTGGCAATCTCTTCGAGGCAATGGCGTCTGACAAGGTTCCAGCGGTCTTCGAAAGTTGGCGGCACGAAGGGTTGTCCGGTAAGTGCCGCCTTCACCTCGGTAAAGATCCAGGGGTTGGCCATGGCAGCGCGTCCGATCATCAGACCCGCCACACCCGAGGAGGCCCGCTGAATCGCGGTGGCCCCATCGGTGATATCGCCGTTGCCAATGACAGGAATCGAGACCGCTGCGGCAACGGCAGCGATGACCTCCCAGTCGGCATTGCCCGAATATCCCTGGGCTTTTGTCCTGCCATGAACAGCAAGACGACGAATCCCCGTGTTCTCCAGAATGTGCGCCGTGTGGGTGGCGTTGACGGAGGTTGCGTCCCAGCCAATGCGTATCTTGGCCGTGACGGGCAGAGGGGAGCAGGCTTTGACAACCGCAGTGGCCACGCGCTCCAATTGGGGTGCATCACGAAGGAGTGACGAGCCGCCGTGTCGGCAGACCACCTTATTGACCGGGCAACCAAAGTTGATATCGATGAAATTGGGGTTCACCCACTCGATGACCTGCTTGGAGGCTTCGGCCAGTCGCTCCGGATCCCCGCCGAAGAGTTGTACTCCGATCGGTCGTTCCTCCTCGGTGAATGCGACGTATCCCCGAGTTCGGGCATTGCGATGCATGATGCCGTCGGCAGAGACAAATTCCGTGGTCAGGATATCGGCCCCTTTTTCCCGGCAGATCCTGCGAAAAATCGAGTTGGTCACCCCGGCCATCGGAGCCAGAAAGAGGCCCTCGGTCATGGCGTTCATGGGATTACTGTGCCTCGGAGGGCACTTCTGAAACCAGAGCAACCGGTTTCTCTTCCGGTGTCGAAAGGGTGGTCAGTCCGGCTAGCAGCCCGGAAACCTCCTCCTGCACGGCGACCAAATCATCCAACGAGAGCTGTGGGTCGGTGATGATAAAGGTTTCCCCCGTCGAGGCATGCTCGTAGATCAGGGTGCCCTTTTCGGGGGATTTCTGAGGCTTGAGGAGGCGTTTGCGCTCCAGCATTACGGCCAGCAGATAGCGGGTGTTCAGGTGCGCAGGATCCTGACTTTCCATGAGCTGACGGAGCATGCCCTCGGCATCATCCCGGCGCAGTGCCTCCGGCGCGGGAGGAGCCGGGGGTTCGAACTTGGAGCGCCAGGAAGAAAAAAACGGTTCGGACGTCGGATCGACTGTGCGTGCAGTCCAAGCCTCCTCGCTCAGATCGGTTCGGCGGAACCCTTCCCCATCGTGGAAAAGCGCCGTATAAAAAATCTCCCCTTCCACGAAGGGACGCCCCGTTGCATCACAGGCTTCCGACCGGGATTTGATGTTCCACTCTTGCTGCATTTTCCAAAGGTAGCGTTCTCTTAAAATCCGGGCAACCGCAACTTCGGATACTCACGTCCTGTTGCCTTAACCCAAAAGAGATAGAATCCGATGGCCAGGAAGATCAGGATTGGCCCCCAGGCGGCGAACCAGGCGGGTATTCGATCCCCTTTTCCAAGTGCCAGGAAGAGGCTGCTCATAAAAAGGAGAGCTGCAAACAGTCCGACGGCCATGCCGACACCCCCCATGATGCCCCGGCGTCCGATGATCACCCCCATCGGTCCGGCGATGAAGATCACGACAAGGCATATCCAGGGAAGAGCCAGACGGTAGTACCAGTGTGTGAGAAACGGGGCGAGGCGTGATTCTGGAAATTCCGAATTGAACTTTAGATAAGAGGTCAGATCGGGCAGGCTGAGGAACTCGGAATTCATCGTGGAACTGGCAACCTTCCAGGGAGTCTCATGCCAACCCTTGATTTCAAGTATCGGCGCGGATTCCGAGGAAATAAGATTGCCGGCTTCGTCCAGAGTGACATGGCGTGCCTCCTGGAGCACCCAGGTGGCCTTGTCCGGCTTATAGAAAGCATGCCCGGCATACCAGGCTTCGGTCACCACGCCTGCTTCGTTCTGCTGGATGATCTCGACCCGCAGCGCCTCGGCGGTCTCAGTATTGAGCCAGGTGAGGAACCAGAGGCGGCGATCCTCACGATTCCGGAAGAGATGATTGGTCAGACCCTTCTGTTTCTT
>DKEN01000140.1:0-9136 GCA_002452515.1 Spartobacteria bacterium UBA6821
CCGGCAAAGAAGCAGAGTGCCTGTCCTTCGCGTGTCAGGCGGGTGCGTCCAGCGGAGAGGCGCACGCGGGCCTTTGGCAGCATGATTCGGGTGGTGGCGATCAGACGGACAAGCTCGAAAATATCGACGACAGGCTGTTCCTCCAGCGGTGTTCCGGGCATCGACATGAGGCAGTTGATAGGGACGCTCTCGGGCGGCGGATTGAATCCGCAGAGCACTTCGAGCATGCGGAGGCGGTCGCGTTCCGTCTCACCCATGCCGATGATGCCCCCGCAGCAGACGGCCATGCCCGCCTTTTGGACGGAGGAGATGGTACCGAGTCGATCTTCAAACGTATGACTGGTGACGATCTGGGGATAAAATTCCGGTGAGGTGTCGATATTGTGATTGTACGCGGTGACACCTGCCTCCTTGAGCTGGCGGGCCTCTTCGTCGCCGAGTTGGCCGAGGGTGACACAGACTTCCATCCCGAGCTTGCTGACCTCGCGGACGGTTTCGAGCATGGAGTTGAAGCGGCTGTCGCCCGACTTCACCCCTTTCCATGCGGCACCCATGCAGAAGCGCGTGGTGCCGCTCTCCCTGGCCTGTTTGGCCACGGGGAGGATGTCATCGCAGGTCATGAGTTTCCCGGCCTTGACTCCGGTATTGTAGCGGGCGCTCTGGGCGCAGTAGGAGCAATCCTCGCTACAACCGCCGGTTTTCACACTCAGCAGGGTACAGAGCTGAACATTGTCCTCATCCCAGTTTTGCAGATGAATGGAGCGAGAACGCTGGAGGAGGTCGAAGAACGGGGTGCGGTAGATTTCCTCGATCTGGGCAATGGTGACGGGATGAGTGCTCACGATTCGTGAAGTCTATGCAAAGGATGCCCTCGGGGCCAAGTGTGCAAAAACCTAGCGGCGCGATACCATCACGCCCGACATTCACACCCTTGGATCCTGCCGGGGATCAAAGCGCGCCGGATTTTTCCTTTCCGGCCTTTGCGGCTGGCTCTCCCGGGTCAGCCGGAAATCGATCTGCTGCTTGAAGTTGTCGACACGCGCCACCTGCACACGCAGGAGATCGCCCGCCTTGAGCACGCGCCCCGAATGTTTTCCGATCAGTCGGGAGCGCGTGGCGTCGAAGTGGTAGAAGTCATCGTCCATCGTCGAAACCGGAACGAGGCCGGTCATCATTGAATCGGGCAGTTCGACAAGCAGACCGTAGTTACGAGCCTCGATCACGCGGGCATCGAAGCTCGGCACCTCACCCCCCTTTTCAGGGGCGGCTGCCAGTTCGGCGAAATATTCGAGCTTCTTGATGCGCACCGATTCCTTCTCCGCATCCGCGGCGGTGCGCTCCGTGGTGGAGAGATGTTCGCAGAGCGAGCCGAGATCGGTCGAGGCGGGGCCTTTTAGTTTGGCATTGAGATCGCGGGCCAGGGCCCGGTGCGTGACGAGATCGGCATACCGCCGGATGGGACTCGTGAAGTGGCTGTAATCATTCTTGGAGAGACCGTAGTGGCCGAGAGGATCGGGAGAGTAACGGGCGCGTTTGAGACTCTTGAGAAGACCAATCTTCAGAGCGCTCGCATACGGTTTTCCCTTGAGACCGTCGAGGAGCCGCTGAAGTTCGGGACGATGTCCGAGATCGCCTGCTTTGACGCCATACGTGGCGGCGAGTTCCCGGTACTCGTCAAGTTTTTCGGGGTCTGGTTTCTCGTGAATCCGATAGATATTCGGCTGGTTGCGCCGTTTGAGATGGCGCGCCACGAGTTCGTTGGCCAGGAGCATCAACTCCTCGATGAGCTGATGAGAGATGTCATTTTCGACCAGTTCCAGCCGGACGGGACGACCATCGGAATCAAGCCAGACCTTGACCTCGGGCATTTCCAGATCAAGGGCACCACCGGCAAAGCGGCGCTTGCGCAGTGTGGAGGAGCAATCCCAGGCCGCGTGGACACGCCTTCCCGCTTCGTCCTTCGGCGGAGCCTGGAGCAGGGCAAATGCCTGCCGGTACGTGAGGCGGGCCATGCTCCGAATGATGGAGCGGCCGAAGCGAACAGAGCGGATCGACCCGTCGCGATTGATCGAGGCAAAGACGCTGAAGGCCAGACGATCCTCGTCGGGACGCAGGCTGCAGAGGCCGTTGCTGAGATTTTCCGGAAGCATCGGAATGACCCGGTCGGCAAGATAGACGCTGTTGCCGCGCTTGCGGGCCTCCTTGTCAAGAGGGGTCCCCGGCATCACGTAGTGAGAGACATCGGCGATATGCACCGAGACATCCCACCCGGAGTCGGTCGGCTGCACTTCGATAGCATCGTCAAAGTCGCGGGCGTCGTCGGGATCGATGGTGATGATCGGGTGATCCCGCAGATCCTCACGACCTTCCAGATCGGCTTCGGTGACCCGACTGCCAAACTGTTTAGCCTCGACCGCCACCGGCTCGGGGAACTCTTGCGGAAGCCCGTGCTTGTGAATGACCGAGAGCATGTCGATGCCGGGGGCACCCGCAGGGCCGAGGATCTGCACGATGTGACCCTCGGGGTTCACATGGCTGTTTTCCCAGCGGTCGAGTTGAGCCACCACCTTGTCACCGGGACGACCTCCCTTGGCATCAGGGACATAGAGACTGCGGGGGAAGCGCGGATCATCGGCGACGACGTGGAAAAAGTTTTTGGTGCGTTGAAGCGTGCCGACAATCGGGGCATCAGCCCTCTCGACAACGCGGACGATTTTTCCCTCAATCCTTCCGTCCCGACGGGCGCGTCCGTGGTCGCGAGGATCGCGGAACAGGCGTGCGACGACTTTGTCGCCGTGAAGCGCGGTCTCGAGATGATCCGAGGAGATGAAGAGATCTTTTCCTCCCTGGTCTTCGGCCAGCACATGCCCGGAGCCACCCGCGTGAATTTGAAGCTTGCCGGTGAAGAGATCAGCCGCCTGCGGCACGATGTAGTGATCCCTTCTGACGCGGGCCAGCTTCCCGTCGCGTTCCAGCGCGGAGAGAGTCCGGGTGAGTGCCGGGAAATCATCCCGGGGGATTTGCAGGGCTTGGGCAATCGCTGGGGCGGACAGCGGATCGGTTGCCAGCAGTTTCAGGATCGCGCCCTCAAGAGGCTGATCATCCTGCTGCCGGGCCGGTCTCGCAGGCTTGAAGCGGTGCTTCTGCGAGGGACGGGATTGTTGGGAAAATTTCTTGCCTGAATCGGCGACTTTTTTATCGCCCGGTTTCCTGTTCGCGGAACGGGGGGCCTTTCCCGAGGGAGAATGGCCAGTCGGATTTTTGGCACCTTGCGGATTTTTCTTGGGCACAGGGGCACCATTAACCGCTTTAGCCGCAGAGCAAAGAAAGAAAATGCTTGTGCCTGATCTTGGCACGAGGAAAGTAATTGCTATGCATCACTCCTCCCCGAATAAATCCGTCAGAACACCTTCCTTGAAGCAGCGTTCCTTGCAGGCCTTCACCCTGATCGAGCTTCTCGTGGTCATCGCGATCATCGCGATTCTTGCCTCCCTCCTCATGCCCGCGATGAGCAGCGCCATGAATTCTGCCAAGAAGACCACGGCGAAGCAGCAGGCCACGAGTATCGCCACGGCCATCACGGGCTACGAAACCGAATACGGACGGCTTCCCACCAATTCGGGGGGAAGTAATGTGGATTCCACGCTCGTGCTCACACTCTGTTCGACCAATGATACCAATGGGAATCCGCGCGGGCTGATTTTCATGGAGGCATCCTCATGGAAGCAGGGTAAGGGTGGCACCAATAGCGCTGGTTTTGCTGACCCGTTTGGCTCCACAAACATTTACTTCGTGGCTCTGGACACAAATTATGTGAATTCGATTACGGTACCCACTCAGGTCTCTCCAGGTGGTACGATCACCATGACAAACCTGACCAAGCATGTGGGAGTCTGGACGGTCTGGACAAACAAAACCCAGATCAACCTCATCGACTCCTGGGATTAAGTTTCAAACTGCGGGTGTGGTTCAATGGTAGAATGTGGGCTTCCCAAGCCTGAGACGGGGGTTCGATTCCCCTCACCCGCTCCACTCTGTAACTCATTTAAAAACAACGAGTTAGGCATATAAAAAAGCTGGGTGTAACCCAGGGTGTAACTTTTTCGATTTCCTTAAAAAAAAGTAGACCTGACCAAGCCATCAGGCACCACCTTTTGTGTAGCAGAGAATTTTTTGGATGAGCTTTTCATGGTGATCAAAAATCACCCAAGACGCCTCCTCCCGTGGATGGCTTCCTTCCCAAAACCATCCCCAGCGTACCATGTGGCAATTCCCACTTTTGTATCCAACACGATGTGGTTGGGAATGTCTGTCTCAAGCGACTTTCCTTCCGGTGATCCGGGATTAAAACACCAACTCCTCCCAATCTGGTCGGAAAAACTCCCTTTGTAGGGCTGTCTGTGCAGATGTCCCGAGAGCACCCAATCGGGCTGATACTTCCGTATCATCCTCGTTGCAGCACCGCTTCCCAATTGGCCACCGACCAAAGTAGCTCTAGGAGGCTCGTGATTCAGGACAACCCAAGGGGCACCTGATGCCTCTCTCAATTCTCTGCCCTGTTCCCAAAGAGACTCAATATACTTTGAGCATTTATTGCCATAGTCGTACGTCAGCGTGGTGACGACGAGTTGGCCAAAGGACTTGCTCAACTTCTTCTGGAAAGGATGGTCGGAGAGGGCTATCTTAAAGTTATCTCTAAGCCAGCCAAAAATGGGCGCTCTGAACCTGTGTTGCGCTACTTTTCAGGTAAGCATAAATAGACTCAAGAAAACTCTTTCCTTATCTTCTCGCCTCGAAGACTTGCTGTACCTATCAAGGGATGAGTGAATTAGTGACGGCCTTGGCAATAACAGTCCCCGAACCATCGAGCTACGCTCTTTTTGGCCTCGGTGTGCTGGCTCTAATGGTTGCTGCAAGGCGGAGAGCGTAAAAATGCTTAAGCGATTTAGATAACAAATTATATCAATGAAAAAAACTATCCTCGCTCTTGCCCTGCTTGCAGGACTCACCTCATTCGCTGGAAATGCGAAGGCTGACATTTCCTACTTTAATACTCCGCTCACGCTGAGTCCGGCCGGGGGAAGCGCATATTTTACCACAGATGGAACCTCCCTTTTCGTGAGTTCATCAGGTAATTACAGCACCGACTTGAGTTTACAAAATTATTACTCAACTCTTTATTTCAACCCTTCTTTTACTACCTCTCCCGTTCCTTCTGGTTATGTTATTTCTTCTACCTCAACACTAACTTCATTTAATACTGCAACCCCATCGAGTGGGTATTACGGATTCGCTATCAATCTTGGGAGTGGAAATTATGACTATGGGTGGGTGAATTTATCTGGAAGCGATTATACCGTGCTAAGTGCGGCACTGAATACCACTCCTAATCAGTCCATTTTGGCAGGGCAAACCGCAGTCCCCGAACCATCGAGCTACGCTCTCCTTGGCCTCGGTGCGCTGGCTCTAGTTATTGCGGCGAGGCCGAAGGCTGCTTAATCAGTCTAACAAGCGATTCTAGCTTTTCAAAGAAGACCCATCCACTTAACTGGGGGATGGTTTTTTTGTTGTTTCCTACAATCTACGCCACATTCACCTGCTGCCCGCCATTTGTGGCAACATTGAGTTGAAACACCGGGGCGCGAGTAGCTAGCAGCCTGATCCGTGCCAGTGATTCGACAGCTTTATTGAGCCTGTGATGACCTGAAGAAAGCATTCTGTCGTTATGTTCAGTAGCCTCCATTGACCCCTGCTTGAGATTGCGGCCAAACTCCAAAAGGGCTAAGCGAAGTCGGCTAGTAACGATGTTCTCCATATGGATGCGTTCCAGAGCAGGTGCGAAATCATACCGGATTCTGTTTTCGATGCCATACCCCTGTCTCAAAAAACGGTGGTATCACGAGTCAATGAGAATTATCTGATCTTGGCGCAAATTAATGCTTAAAAACGTCTCTAAACTCATCTCGCGAAACAATTCACCGGGATGTTGTGAGGGGTAAAAACCTTCCCCAAGCCTGAGACGGGGTTCGATTGCCGCACTCGCGCCCGCGAGTTGCGCCCTGACGGGCTCTGCTACGCAGAGGCTACGCCACGCTTCCCAGCGCTCGGCGTTCCCCTCACCAGCTCCACTTGATTATCAAGTAGTTACGACAGAAAAAGGAAAAGGTAGAGTCTGGGTTAGAGTGTGTTCACCAGTGTTTTTTGCGGTGAATGTGGCAAAACCTTTTTTCTGCCTCGCTATAAAAATGAGGCACATCTAGGAGGGAGATGCAGCAACCTTGCCCGATTTTCTGGGCATCAATTATTTTCCCATGCTGCAAAATGCAGAAGCCTCTGTCTTGACCTTCACCGATGATTCATGAAGATTTCCTGTATGAGCGTCACCGCGAAAAAATCAATTCGCTCCATCCCTTCCGCCGTCAAGCTTCAGGAACAGGGAAAGCAGATTGCTGCCCTTAATCAGCAGGTAAGCCAACTTTCAACCGTTGTTGCGAAACTTCAGAAATTCATCACCTCCGCCGACTTGACTCTTGGGGACTATGAATTAACGGCCGGGGAAATTCTCACCCTTGAAAGCCGCGTGAAAAAGAGCGTCACCAAAGCTCGCAAGGAAAAGAAAATTAAGCCTTTCGACGGCACACTGGAGTCTCTTGTTGCAGCTTGAAACAACCGCCCCCTTTCGCAAGTGGGCTAAATCGCTCCAACCATCCGACCAGAAAAAAGTCCTCTCTGCGCTGACAGACGCAGCAAAGGTTTTTGGCAACCTACATGCACACAGGGGCGCGGGAATCCGAAAACTCCGCGCTTCCATTATGGAGTGTCGCGCTGGTCTTCATCTGCGAATGGTTTTTCTCGCCGAGTCGGACAAGCTCATTTTTGTTGCCGGTGGCAACCATGACGAAATCCGCCGATTCCTAAAGACGGTGTGAGACTGAGGAAAGTTTCGTCCGGTCAATTTACCCCCCTCAGCATTTTCACATGTTTCTGAGAAACGCTCGGAGGCAATAATTCCTAAACCTTCACTCCCAGCACCACTGAGAAAATGGCGATCTCTTTGTCCGTGATCCCTGGACGCCTGATAAGATTCGGGCGGAGAACATTCCGGCTCAAATCCCATCCCTTTCGTTTACATCTGGCAGCGAGTGCAGCAGCCTGAAAGAAATCGACAAAGAGCTGGCTGCCGTTGAGAGCCGCATTATTGAAATGCTGAGCGCTTTGGTGAGGATCTCAATGAGGCCGACCAACTGTTCTTCGACCAGATCACGGAAGCCGCAACTCAGGTCGACTCGATCCGCCAAGCCGCTGAGAACAATCCGATTGGGAAATTTCAGTTAGTCTTTGGAGAAATCCTAGAATCTCTGTTCATCGAACGAATGGACATGAATGAGGATCTTTTTGCTAAATACATGAATGATCCCGAGTTCAAGCAAGTGGCCGCCGAGTGGCTTGGACAGCAAGTTTACTCGAAAATTCCGAAGACACATTTATACAAACAGAGGTAACAAATCAGATATGTGAACGCCGCAGTGACTGCTCACCGCTCCAAGAAACTACCCGGCTTTCTTGTAGTGTACCGTGCTGACGGCGCGGAGGCGTTCTGCAGCTTGTTCGGCGGTAAGGTCGCGCTGGGCTTCGGCGAGCAATTCGTAGCCGACCATGAATTTCCTGACAGAGGCCGAGCGGAGAAGTGGCGGGTAGAAATGGGCGTGAAGTTGCCAATGATCGTGTGGCCCGTCGGTGAAAGGTGCCCCGTGCCATCCCATGGAGTAGGGGAAGGAGGTCTCGAAGAGATTGTCGTAGCGTGTGAGAAGCTCTTTGAGGATGGAGGCAAGTTGTTCGCGAAGTTCTGCCGTCAGATCGGTGAGGCGGTGTACCGGTTGATGGGGCAGTAGCAGGATTTCAAAAGGCCAGACGGCCCAGTAGGGGACGACGGCAAGCCACCCTTCGTTCTGCGCGACAACGCGTTCGGCACGCTCGGCTTCCAGAGCGGCATAATCGAGCAGTAACGATCTGCCATGCTTGGCAAAGTAGTCCCGTTGGTGCCGATCCTCGATGGCGACCTCATTGGGGATAAAATCACCCGCCCAGATCTGCCCATGCGGATGAGGATTGGAGCAGCCCATGGCCGCCCCTTTGTTCTCGAAGACCTGAACCCAGCTGTAGCGCGCGCCGAGTTCGCGAGCCTGATCTTCCCAGGTGCGGATGACTTCGACGATCTCCGACAGCTCCATCTCGGGCAGTGTCAGATCGTGTCTCGGGTGAAAACAGATGACGCGGCAGGCACCGGCTACCGGCTCTTCGCGGAAGAGCGAGGCTGCAGGCGTGCCCTCTTCCTGCTCGACCGGAGCCTCCGGAGCCTCGGGGAGGAGTGCCGCAAAATCGTTGTCAAAGACAAAGGTTCCTGTGTACTCGGGATTCTTTTCGCCGCTTTGACGGGTGTTTCCGGGGCAGAGGAGGCACTCCGGATCGTAGGCGGGACGTTCGCTAACAACCTTTTCCTGCTGTCCGAGCCAGGGACGCTTGGTACGGTGCGGTGAGACAAGGATCCACTCTCCGCGGAGCGGGTTGAATCTGCGGTGAGGGTGCTCGGTGGCGATGAAGGTCACGGGTCTAGCGGGAATCCTGATTTTTCAGCAGATCGCGGATTTCGCTGAGAAGCTCTTCGGATTTGGTAGGAGGTGCGGGGGGCGCAGGAGGCGCGGGCTGGGAGAGGCGCATGGAGGTGACCACTTTGACCAGGAAAAAGATACAGACGGCGATGATGAAGAATTCGAACACCGTATTGATGAAATCTCCGTAGGCAAGAATGGCGGTATGTTTTTGTGCCTCGACAAGCGTCGGGTAGGATTTCCCATCAAGGGGGATGTAGAGATCCTTGAAGTCCACGCCCTTGAGCACCAGTCCGATGGGCGGCATGATGATATCGGTCACAAGCGCGGTGACGATCTTGCCAAAGGAAGCGCCGATGATCACACCAACGGCGAGGTCGATGACATTGCCTTTGGAGATGAATGCCTTGAATTCATTGAATACCTTGGAGGAGTGGGCGACAACGGCCTTGGCGGCTTCGGGCTTGGGGATCATGAAGGTAAACGATGAGGGTGACGGGACAAATGATGAAGAAAAAAATCGCGAT
>DKEN01000140.1:9223-18999 GCA_002452515.1 Spartobacteria bacterium UBA6821
GGGGCCTTGAAAAACACCAGCTTGGAACCCCGTCCGCTTTCGCTGCGCCGAGTTTCCTGAAGCCCTAGCACATCGCGGTAAAAGCTGACGGTCTTTTCCAAGTCATGCACTCGGTATCGGGTATGAAGCAGTTTGGTGAGCATGGCTTTAGAGGCTGCCCGAAAAGTCCGCGCCTGGCGAGCAGAGAGGAGTTGGGGATGTGAGCACGAAGAGAGAGAGGAGCATATCCACTGTGATACGCGACGAGCGAACGACAAAGCTCACGACCCCAAGAACCTGTGCCCCATTTTTTGTCCAGGGGTTACGGCTCTTCCGGTCTGACGCGGTGTCGATGACTCGGTCGAGTATGAATTTCATACACTCTCCCCCCATCTCCTTGCCTCAGTTCCGGAATCCCACGCAACTCGTCTAGCGGGGATTTTTCGGACAGCCTCTTCGATGAGCCTTAAATGGAGGATGACTGAAAGAGGAAAAACAGGGGATTTTTAAGTTCCTGCAGAAAGGTGGGAAGATGATAGGGAGGGAACATCCTTGTCTCGGGGAAGGATTTTTCCCACCCTTGCGGTGAAATGCCCTTTTTTCAATCAGTTTACGCCAAACTGCGCCGTCATCCCAAGAGGATCGTTTTCCCCGATGGCAATGACCCACGCGTGATCCGGGCCGCCCGGCTCTTTCATGATCGGGGACTGGGAGTTGGTATCCTGATCGGCAAGCGCGCGGAAATCACCGAGATCGCCGCTGCCAATGAGGTCTCCCTTGAGCGCATCGGAATCGTTGACCCGGAGACCTCCTCGGAGATGCCTAGGTTTTTAAAACTGGCGGGGACTTTGGAGCGCTACCGCGGTATGAGTGAGGGAAATCTGAAAAACTCGATCAGTGTCCCGAATTATTTCGCCGCCATGATGCTGCAGCACGGCCTTGTGGATGGCCTCGTGGGAGGTGTCGGTGCTTATTCCGGATCACTCTTCCGACCGCTGATCCAGCTGATCAAGCCGCTGGCCCATGCCACGGTGGTCTCCAGTGCCATGGTGGTCGAGGTGCCAAGACTTGAATTTGGCGATGAGGGAGTTCTCTTTTTCGCCGATTGCGGCGTGGTGCCCGAACCGACGGTTCCCCAACTCGCCTCCATCGGGGTGCAGACAGGTCTGCTGGCGCGCCAGGTTTTCGGACATCGTCCGCGTATCGCCTTCCTGAGTTTCTCGACGCACGGCAGCTCCTCGCATCCTGCTGCGTCCAAAATGGCTGCCGCAGCGGCACAGGCTCGCGAGCTAGCGCTGCAGATCAGCGGCACTGCGGGACTCGATGATCTCATGGAGATCGACGGCGAACTCCAGGCCGACACAGCGATCGTCCCAGCCATTGCGCGGATCAAAGAGGAAAATAAACCTCCCAGCCTGGTAGCAGGCCGGGCCAATGTGCTGATCTTCCCCGATCTGAACGCAGGCAACATTGCCGCAAAACTGGTGCATCATCTTTCCGGAGCCAAGGTCTACGGCCAGATTATTCTTGGACTGACACGCCCGGCTGCGGAGTTATCTCGTGGAACCTTGAGCGAGGATATCGTCTCCGTTGCTGCGATCATCGGTCTCCAGGCGGTCGAATACCGCAAGCTTTACCCGCTCTCCGACGAGCAGTTTGGCGCGCAGAAATAGTGAACACGGTTACCCCCCGTCTTTTCATTGCAGCCACGGAGCAGAACGCCGGCAAGACAACCATCGCGCTTGGTCTCTACCAGTCTCTGAGCGAGCAGTACCGACGCATCGGTTTCATCAAGCCGGTGGGCCAGCGGTTCATCGATGTGGAGGGCCACCGGATCGATGAAGACAGTCTGCTGATCCGCGACACCTACGACACACAGGTGCCGATCGAGGCGATGAGTCCCATTGCCGTGGAGCCGGATTTTACACGGCGCTACATCAACGGCGCCAATCACGAGGCGCTAGTGCGGAGGATCCGCAATGCCTTTGACCGGGCCTGCTGGGAAAAAGATTTCACCCTGGTTGAGGGGACCGGACACGCGGGCGTCGGCTCAGTATTCGATCTTTCCAATGCGCGGATCGCCGGCATTCTGCGCTCCAAGGTGCTTCTGGTGACACCCGGCGGCATCGGCCGTCCCATTGACGAGGCGGCGCTGAACAAGGCGCTCTTTGATCGCGCGGGTATCGAAGTCATCGGCGTGGTGATGAACAAGGTGATCCCTAATAAACTGGAGGAGATCGCCGAGGTGGCCTGCAAGGGATTCAAGCGGATAGGACTCGAGCTGCTCGGCATGATTCCCCGGGTGGAGATGCTGGCTGTGCCCACCATGGAGCAGGTGCGCGAGACCTTGCGGGGAGAGGTGCTCTACGGTGCGCAGCATCTCGATCGCCATGTCGGACGCGTCGTGATCGGCGCGATGAGCGCTGCCAATGCCAGGGAGCAGTTCACTCCCGAGACCCTGCTGGTGATTCCCGGCGATCGGGAGAACATTCTCATGATGGCCCTTCAGAGTGCCGACAGGTTGGGTGGCGTGGTACTTTCCGACGGACTCCATCCCCCTAAGGAAATCACCCGACTGATGGAGAAAGGTAAACTGCCGGTGATTCTTGCCTCGGGCGACTGCTATCAGATTGCCAGCCGCGTGCACTCCATGACGGTGAAGACACTCCCCTCCGATTATCCTAAAATCGCCCGCATTCAGGAGGAAATCGGTTCCCGGCTGGATGTGAAACGGATCCTCGAGAAACTCGGAAACACCTGAGACGGGTGGGGTTTCACCCTATGAAATCCTGCTTGTCTGAAAGGGCAGTGAGTGCTCATGTTGTGGTTCCTATGTCCTACACTCTTCCTCCTCTACCCTACGCCTTCGACGCGCTCGAGCCACACATCGATGCGCGCACGATGGAAATCCATCATGACAAGCATCACGCTGCTTATGTCAATAACCTCAACAATGCGCTGAAGGATCACCCCGAGTTGGCCGCCAAGCCCGTGAACGAGCTGATCGCTAACTTCTCGGCTATTCCCGAAGGCATTCGTAATGCCGTCCGCAACAATGGCGGCGGTCACTCCAACCACACCTTCTTCTGGGAACTGCTCACCCCGGGCGGCGCTTCTGCACCCGTCGGCAAACTGGCCGAGGCGATCACCACAACCTTCGGCAGCGTTGATGAGTTCAAGGCCAAGTTCGAGGCCGCCGGCGTCGGACGATTCGGCAGCGGCTGGGCCTGGCTCATCGTGAACAAGCAGGGTGCGCTGGAGATCGTTTCCACGCCTAACCAGGACAGCCCGATCACCGATGGCAACAAGACGGTGATTGGCAACGATGTCTGGGAACACGCCTATTATCTCCACTACCAGAACCGCCGCCCCGATTACCTCAAGGCCTGGTGGAATGTGCTGAACTGGGATCACGCCGAGCAGAACTACCAGACGGCATTGAAGGCCTAGTCTCTGGTTTCTAAAATCATCAAAGCCCCGTGACTCACAAAGTCACGGGGCTTTTTATTTCCTAGAAAGGTTGGGGGGCTACCCTCTGCATGCGGACTGCTAGCACCAAAAATCTAGTTTCGAACGCTTTCCCTCGCTGCTCGATCAGCAGTGACCAGCTGATCGAGGGAGGGATGTTCGACAAACGGGACGCTCTCCATCGCTTGTTCCACGTTCTTCCAGATTCCCGGGAAGCTGATGCGACCTTCCAGAAAGGCTTCCACGGCGGCTTCGTTGGCCGCGTTGAGGACGGCTGGCAGTGTTCCCCCGGCTGTTCCCGCACGCCGGGCCAGATTGATGGATGGAAAGAGATCAAGGCGGGGCGTTTCGAAATCAAGACGACCCAGCGCCGCGAGATCAAGCGGAGCACACGGGCCGGCAATCCGCTCGGGATACGTCAGGGCAAACTGAATCGGCAGAGCCATGTCCGTCGAACCGAGCTGTGCAAGGATCGATCCATCGACGAACTCCACCATCGAATGAACGATGCTCTGGGGGTGAATTACGATGTCGATCTTTTCCATCGGGATGCCGAAAAGCCAGCGGGCCTCGATCATTTCCAGCCCCTTGTTAAAGAGGGTTGCGGAATCAATGGAGATCTTGCGTCCCATCGACCAGGTGGGATGTTGGAGCGCCTGTTCCGGTTGCACGAGGGCAAGCTCTTCCTTGTCTGATGTGCGGAAGGGGCCACCAGAGCAGGTGAGAATCAGCCGCTTGACCGTCGAGGGATCGCGTCCTTCCAGACATTGAAAGATTGCATTGTGCTCACTGTCGACTGGCAGCACGCGCCGTCCCGTCCGCAACGCCGTTGCCATCACCTCCTCACCGGCCATGACCAAGATTTCCTTGCTTGCAACAGCCAGATCCTTGCCCGCCTCCAGTGCCCGCAGCGCAGGTCGCAGCCCCGCTGTGCCGACGATGGCGATCAGCACAAGATCGGCCGCCGGTAGCGTGGCGAGTAGTTTCAGACCCGCCGCGCCATGCGTGATGATGCGGTCAGGGAGATGTTGCTGAAGGATTGCTGCCGAGGCTTCATCACCCGTGCAGAGAGCAGCCGATGGAAATTCCCGTGCGAGTTGCAGCAGGGCTTCGGTATTGTGCCGTCCGGAGAGACCGACGATTTCCAGATGATCAGGCAGGGCGCGCACCACGCGCATCGCGCTTTCGCCGATGGAGCCGGTTGCTCCGAGAACGACGATCCGTTTTTTCATCAGGGGTGCAGCAGAAACAGAAGGAGAAAATAAAAGAGTGGCAGCGTGAAGAGGAGGCTGTCGATCAGATCAAGACCACCACCGATGCCGGGGAGAGCGCGACCGGAATCTTTTGTTTCCAGCGAACGCTTGAGCAACGACTCGGCCAGATCACCCGCGATGCCCGCAATGCTGAGCAGGAGCGAGAGGGCACAGACGAGGCCGATCGAAAAGGGCGGCAGATAGTGTCCGAAGAAATGAAAGATGCCGAGACCGACCAGCACGGCCAGCACCAGTGCGCCGCCGATACCTTCCCAGGTCTTCTTGGGACTGATATTTGGGAAGAACGGAGTCCGGCCAAAGAGACTGCCGCAGAGGAAGGCTCCGACATCGGTGAACTTCGTCACCGCCACGACAAAGAGGACAAGGTATTGCCCGGTCGTGCAGCCCTGAGCGTCACGCGGCGTGAGATAGAGCAGCTTCGCCATGAAGAGAAAAAGCCAGGGGATGTAGACCACGCCGAAGAGGGTGAAAACAATCGACTCCGCCGTAGGCCTGCCGGGGGAATTCCGGCCGAATTCACGAAGGAAGAGCGCGATGATCAGCAGGGCGAAAACAGCTTCCTCGAATGGAAAGATGGCAAACTTGTTGAAAAAGTCCGACGAACGCAACAAACAGAAATTCAATCCGATCAACACGAGCGCGGTCCCCATGCCGAACCCCCGGTGATGGGCGATGCCGCCTGATCGGAGCAGGGCAAAGTATTCCCAGAGCGCGCCGAGAGCGGGGAGCGCGATGAGCAGGCCAAACACGATCTCCGAGTGCAGGGCATAAGCCGCGATGATGCCCAGCCAGAGAAAGACCGTACTCAGCGTGCGGGGGAGAAATGAGGAAGGAAGGGCGTTCATCCGGCGCGACCAAGGTAGAAACCATGCATAGAAAGGCAAGCCGTGGTTTTAGGGAAGTGCTGATGAAATCCCGCAACGGCCTCTATGCGATTTCTTCAGCGCTTCCCTTGGGAAAAGAATGCGATGTTTCCTGTTGATACCGAACAAATTTTCGGTATGGTAAGCCCAACCCAACCACTCTACACATTTACCGAACCATGGCCAAAGACGAAGCACCCTCCACCGAGAAATCCACCGACAAAGCCGCAGCGGCCCGCGCCAAGAATCTTGACCTGGCCATCCAGCAGATCGCCAAGGACTATGGCGACGGTGCCATCATGCGCCTCGGCGCGGAGGGGTCAAAGGGGATCCAGGTCATCCCCACGGGTAATCTTCTCATCGACCGTGCGTTGGGTGTGGGTGGATTTCCGAAGGGACGCATCGTCGAAATCTACGGTCCCGAATCTTCCGGCAAGACCACGCTCACGCTGACCGTCGTGGCCCAGGCCCAGAAACGTGGCGGGGTGGCGGCCTTCATCGATGTCGAACATGCGCTTGATCCGACCTATGCCCGCAAACTCGGTGTGAATCTGGAGGAGCTTCTCGTTTCCCAGCCAAGCTCCGGCGAAGAGGCCCTCCGCATCTGTGAGACCCTCGTGCGCTCCAATGCCATCGATGTCGTCGTCCTTGATTCCGTCGCGGCCCTTGTCACCAAGTCCGAGTTGGAAGGTGAAATCGGTGATTCCGTGGTCGGTGCCCAGGCCCGCCTGATGAGCGCCGCGATGCGGAAGCTGACCGCCTTTATCTCCAAAGCAGACTGCTGCTGCATCTTCACCAACCAGATCCGCGAAAAAATCGGCGTCATGTTTGGTAATCCCGAGACCACGCCGGGTGGCAAAGCCCTCAAATTTTACTCCAGCGTGCGTGTCGATATCCGACGTATCGGCGCGATCAAGCAGCCGGACGGCACCGTCACCGGCAACCGCACACGGGTGAAAGTGGTGAAGAACAAGGTCGCCCCGCCGTTCACCGAGGCGGAGTTCGACATCATGTACAACGAGGGAATCTCCTGCACCGGCTCCCTACTTGACCTAGCCCTTGAGAAAAACATCATCGAGAAGCGCGGCTCCTGGCTCGGTTACAAGGGGAGCAATATCGCCCAGGGACGCGATGCCGGGAAGGAACTCCTCAAGAGCGACGCAGCTCTCTATGTCGAGATTGAAGAGGCTGTGAAGGCTGTAATGGAAGCGGAGGCGATCGCCGCCGCAGAGGGAACAAAGAAAAAAACCATCCAGCCCAGCGCCTAGTCCCTGGAGGTAGGCGGGCAAAAAGGGCGCATTACTGAGGCAAAAAGCCCCCTCGTTGCCGCTTCTGCATTTTTCTTACTCGTTTTCCTCACTTTCCCCTTCACTAGAAGGGAGAAATTCTGGATAGTTTGCACCGCCTGACCGGCATCCACCGGCGGTAATGGCCCATGGCTCGAACCACCACTCTTTCCAACAAGTCTCAAGAATCCACGAAGATCTCCACCAATCAGGAGGTACTCTCTGGTGAATCCGCTACTTCGGGTGATTTTTCCAATGATCCGGCCAATGCTTCACTGACTCCGGAACAAAAAATAGGGTATCTGCGCGAGATGCTCCGCATCCGCCGTTTCGAACAGCAGGCCCTGAAATATTATAATCAGGGCATCATGGGGGGATTCCTCCACCTCTACATCGGTCAGGAATCGGTCGCTGTCGCCACCGCCTCCCTAATGAATGGGCACGACGAGATCATCACCGCTTACCGTGATCACGGGCATGCTCTTGCTGTCGGGATGGGGATGAATGAGTGCATGGCCGAACTCTTTGGTAAAGGCACCGGTTGTTCCAAGGGCAAAGGAGGTTCGATGCACTTTTTTGCCCCCGACAAGCACTATTGGGGTGGTCATGGGATTGTAGCCGGTCAGACACCCCTCGGACTCGGACTTGCCTTTGCACTCAAATATAAGGGAATCAACGGATGCGCCGTCTGTTTCCTCGGTGATGGGGCCGTCAATCAGGGCGTTTTCAGTGAGTGCCTCAACATGGCAGCCCTCTTCGAACTCCCGATCGTCTATGTGATCGAAAACAACGGGTACTCGATGGGTACCAGTCTCGCCCGATCCTCGGCGATCAAGCACTCCCTGGCCTCCCGTGCGGAAGGCTTCGATGTCGATTGGGCACTGTGCGGCGGTTTTAACATCTACGAGGTGCGTGCCGGACTCAATACAGCGATGGAAAGAGCCCGGAATCAGTCCAAACCGACCGTTCTCGAAGTCTCCACCTACCGCTATTACGGCCACTCGGTTGCCGATGCCAACGCGAAGAAATACCGCTCTCCCGAGGAGATTGAAAAATACAAAACGGAATTCGATCCGATCACACTCTGGGAAAAGCAGCTCCTTGCCGAGAAGGTGCTCACCGAGGCCGGAATCGCCGAGATCGACAGTGCCGCGAAAGCAGAGGCTGCCGCTGCTGCGCAGTTTGGCATCGAGAGTCCCTGGCCCGCGGAAGAGACCATTTTTGAGGACATTTACTACGAGGTCGATCACAAGACCGAGGCCGGACAGACCGGTCGCCACTTCTTCAGCGAATAACTTTTCCACGCTATGCCCGTCATCTCTTACCGTCAGGCCTTAAACGATGCTTTTGCCGAGGAACTCACCCGGGACGAGAATGTCTTTCTCATGGGAGAGGAGGTGGCCCAGTACAACGGTGCCTACAAAGTCACCGAGGGACTCTGGGAACGTTTCGGATCGAAGCGCGTCATCGATACCCCGATCAGCGAGGCGGCCTTTTTGGGAGTGGGTGTCGGAGCGGCCATGATGGGTCTGCGCCCCGTGGTGGAGCTGATGTTCTGGAGTTTTGCGTACGTGGCGTTTGACCAGATCGTGAACAACGCCGGGTGCGCGCGGTACATGAGCGGTGGGCTGATCAATTGCCCGATGGTCATCCGCGGGCCCGCGAACGGCGGAAACAACGTCGGCGCCACGCACTCGCACACGCCGGAGAATTTCNNGATCATCAACAACGCCGGCTGTATTCGCTACATGTCGGGTGGACTCATCAATGTCCCCATGGTCGTCCGCGGTCCTGCCAACGGTGGCACCAATGTCGGAGCGACCCATTCTCATACTCCCGAGAACTTCCTGGCGAACACCCCAGGACTCAAGGTGGTTTGCCCTGCCACTCCTTACGATGCCAAGGGGCTCATGATCTCCTCCATCCGCGACAACGACACCGTCTGTTTCATGGAGAATACCCTCCTCTACGGCGATCTCGGCGAAGTGCCCGATGGTTCTTACACCATTCCGCTTGGCGTTGCCGAAGTGAAGCGCGAGGGGTTGGATGTTTCCATCATTGCCCATGGGCGTGCTGTGCTGACCTCTCTTGCCGCCGCTGAAATCCTTGCGACCGAACACGGCATCGAAGCCGAAGTCGTTGATTTGCGCTCCATCCGTCCCCTTGACGAAGAGACGATCCTCAACTCCGTTGCCAAGACCCACCGCGCTGTACTTGTCGATGAGAACAAACCCTTCTGCGGTGTCAGCTCGCAGATCGCCGCCCTCCTGGCCGAGCATGCCTTTGATGACCTCGACGCTCCTGTCCTTCGCGTCACTGCCCTCGACGCTCCGGCCATTTACAGCATGCCGCTTGAGAAACTCCAGCTTCCAGATGCCCAGGCCGTCGTCGCAAAAGTTCTCTCCAGCTTCTGATTCCTTTTACAATGGTGCTCCGATTCCAAGACTTATCTGAGAAGGCTTCCCGCAGAGACGCGGCAACGCAGAGACAGGGAAATCCAGCATCTTTACTCCTCTGCGCCTTTGCGCCTCTGCGCGAGAACATGCAGTCCCAGATTTTTTAGTCACCACTTACCTCTTACGACCATGCCCGAGATCACGATGCCCAAACTGAGCGACACCATGACGGAGGGAACTCTCGTCCGGTGGTGTAAGAAGAAGGGAGACAAGATAGCGGTGGGTGACATTCTCGCAGAGGTCGAGACCGACAAGGCGACCATGGAAATGGAATCCTTTGAGGAAGGAACTCTCGCCGATATTTTTGTCGAAGAGGGAGGCAAAGTCATCGTTGGTGCTCCGCTTGCCGTGATTCTCGGTGATGGTGAAAAGCTCGGCGACAAGCCCAAGGCTACCGCACCTGCCGCTGCTCCCGCAGAGACCCCGGCATCCCGTCCCGCCGTTTCCTCC
>DKEN01000112.1 GCA_002452515.1 Spartobacteria bacterium UBA6821
AAGGCGATTCCCAATTCGTCGAGGAACCAAGTAATCCCGTAATCCAGTCCCAGCAAGGGAAACAGCAAACCATCAAACACCGCCAGCCACAGTCCGTAAATCTTCCCTGCTGAACGGCGGATTTGAGAGACGGCCACCCAGCCGAGAATCGTCGTGCCGAATGGGGCGGTGAAACCCGTTGTGCCCATAAGGATCATCAAGAGGATTTGCCACCAAGCCGGCCCATGATAGTCGCCCTGTACGAGCCGCCCCGTGAATGTCAAAATAAACGTGATGAAGAACAGCGGTGCCCAACACGCACCCAAGATGGCCGTGCGCGAGAAGCGTGGGGCAATTTCTGGTTTCTGACTTCCGACCTCCGATTTCTCCGCTGGCGTAGGTGCCTTCAAAATTGGCAAGCCATTCACCGGCTGGTTCACCACGCGCCAGACGCGGCGGATGATGAGCCAATCAACAACCAACCATGCCGAAATTGAGCAGACAGTAAGAACGGCGTTCGATATGGGATCGTAGTTGTGTGTCCAGAAATGGAAGGCGATTCCCAATTCGTCGAGGAACCACGTAATCCCGTAATCCAGTGCCAGCAAGGGAAACAGCAAACCATCAAACACCGCCAGCCACAGTCCGTAAATCTTCCCTGCTGAACGGCGGATTTGCGAGACGGCAATCCAGCCGAGAATCGTGGTGACGAAAGGCGCGAGGCAGGCGGCAAGCACAATGGTGTCCGCAAAGACAAAGCCGACTTTCTCAACTTGGGACATCGCCATCCACGCTTTCGCGTGCCATCCATATACAAAATTCCACAAGAAAATGGCCTGCAACACCACGCCCACCCCACACGCGCCCCAGATGGCCGAGCGCGAGAAACGTGGCGACGTATCTGTCTGAGTTTTGCGCACCTTCTTTACGTCAGGCCATTCAATCACGAAGGCGACACCAAGCAGTCCAAAAAAACCGAAGAAGCCGTAAGCGCCGCGAAACCATTCCAACCCCGGAATTTCGCTCAGCATCCCCAACAACCCGAGCATTCCCAGGTTCGAGAAATTTCCAACCGTGATCGCGGCGCGCGAGGTAAAAGTGAATCCGTAATAGCTCTCGAAAGCCCGCACGATGGGCGTTTTGGTCGGCAACACAGACTGTGGTTGGCTGCCCGTGGACGAAATCGTCTCCACCTGCGTTTTTAAAATGCTCGCCTGCTGGTAGCGGAGTTCGGGATTTTTTTCCAACGCGCGCAGCACCACTTCGTCGAGCCGCACGTCGATCTGCACTTTGCGCGAGGGGGCTTCAAACTGTCTGCCGGGGAGTTCACCGGTGAGCATTTCGTAAAAGACCACTCCGAGGGAATAAATGTCCGCGCGGTTGTCCACCTTGGCGGGGTCAGCGACCTGCTCCGGAGCCATGTAGCGGGGTGTGCCGACCGGTTTCTCGTCCGGGTCCGCATCGAGCATTTTTGCGAGTCCGAAGTCGGCGACCTTGAAGTTGCCCTCTTTGTCCATGAGCAGGTTCTCCGGTTTGATGTCACGGTGGACGATACCTCGGTCGTGGGCGAATTGCAGCGCGTCGCAAAGGGGTGGAACGATGGCAAGTGCCTGCTCCGGCGTGAATTTGTGCGTCTGGAGCAGTGTGCGCAGGTTTGCGCCGTCCACAAATTCCATGAGCAGGTAATAAAATCCACCCGCCTGACCGAAGTCGTGCACGGTAACAATGTGCGGATGACTGAGCTTGGCCAGCGCCTGCGCTTCGTGGACGAAACGGGCGGAGAACTGCGGATCCTTTTCACGCTCGGGAGCGAGAAGTTTCAGGGCGACGAGACGGTTCAGCGATTTCTGTCGTGCCTTGTACACCACGCCCATCCCGCCGCGTCCCAGACAGGAGAGAATGTCGAGCTGGGGAAAATGGGGCGCGATTTCCTCGATCGGCGGCGGAGGCAGCGCGGCTCCCGCACCAGTGAGCAGGCTTGCACTGTCGAGATTGACCGCTGCGAGGCAGCGAGGGCAGAGACCTTCAGGTGCATCCGGCGGCAGGGAGGAACCGCAGCGGGGGCAGTCCGGGGTGGGGGAATCAATGGTGCTCATACCCGTGAATTAAGAATACTCGGGAAGTTGTTACACCATCAGGAGAAAATTGTTCAGTCGTGGCTAAGGATGGAGACGACATAGCGCACTTCTTCGTCGACTTCTTCCGGATTGGAGACCGTGTCTGCGATCACCTCGCGGAAAAATCGGCGGAATCGCTTTCTCAGGCGGTGCAGAGCCACCCGTGCAGCTCCCTCGGTCATCTGGAGCGATTCCGCGATGCCTTGATACGGGATGTCGTTGCGATCCGCTGTGAGGAATGTCTTTAAATAGTCAAATTCCGCCTCGCGGTCCGAGGCAATGTAGCTCCCGCGTAGTCGTGTCATTGCCTGCTCCAGCAACGTGAGCGCCCAGCGTCGGTCATAGACCTCGTCGGCAGGGAGTGTGTCCAATGGTTCCGCACGGTAACGCCTCTCCGCCATCTCCTCATCCAGCGAGACGATCACGTAGGTTCCTCCACGCTTTTGCGTGCGAATTTTGTCCCATTCGTTCAGGAGGAAGCGCTTTGTCGCCACGAGAAGAAAGGTGCGGAAACGCCCCTTCTCGCGTGCAGCGCTCTGGAGGTAATCTTTTTCCAGCAATCGTGCGAAAAACGACTGGGTGAGATCCTGTGCGTCATGTGCCGCATGTCCTTGTCTGCGGATGTAGACATAGAGCGGATACCAATACGACTGACAGAGCGATTCCAGTGCGTGAGATGATCCTGAGGACTCCTTGTTGCGCGCTTCCAGCACCATCGACCAGCGCGTGGTCAGAAACAGCGGCTGGGGAGTGGCGCAATCGCGGAGGTCAGGCATGAGATGGAGGTCCTACGTGATGATTAAGGAAAACCCTGCGGTTGTTACACGGTATTTGCTCATCTTGATCAGTTTTGGAGGAATTCAACCCTTGTCTGCAAATCTGAATCGAAGAAAACACCTTGAAGATCAAGAAGCAACACTACGGACAAATTCCTTGGAGTGAAGGAAGATGGGAGTTTGGAGTCTCATCCGGGCACAAAAAAAGCGGAGCCACGTGATGTGGCTCCGCTTGATTGTAGAGAAGTGCTTAGTACTGGCGTGAACCACGGTCGCGATCGCCGCCAAAAGAACGGCCTCCGCCGCCACCGCCACCGGAACGGGGGCGATCTTCACGAGGACGGGCTTCGTTGACGGTCAGGTTACGGCCTTGGAAATCCTTGCCTTCAAGGGCACTGATGGCTGCATTGCCTTCCTCGGCGTTGCCCATGGTGACAAAAGCAAATCCACGGGATCTGCCTGTTTCGCGGTCAGTCACAAGACCGACTTCAGTGGGTTTGCCGAATTGACCGAAGAGGTCGCGTAGTTCGTTCTCGGTAGCGTTAAAGGTCAGGTTGCCTACATATAGTTTCATGGTGGTGTATTTGGTTGTGACGAAATCAGATCATCAAAGCCGTTCCCGAGAACCGGGTTTCAAATCACCGCTGAGAAACTCAACTGACAATTTACCACGCAACGAATCATTAAAAGTCGAACACTCTTATGGTGCTCCCTTTCTGAGATAGCGCAAGCGAAACTCTCAAAAATCGTGATGCCTGATGAAGATTCCCGAGGATTTCATTCGCGAAATCAACGCCGACAGAATAGTTTGTGTGAAGATTGACTCAGACCACCCATTCCATTTCAAAGTTTGACAGCACCGACGAGATGCCGGTTGATCTCTGCTAACAATGGGCCTCGGTACAAAAAACCGTCAGAATCAGACGGCCGATCTCTGCAAGGAGCATCTGCGAGGAAGCTTTGCATCGCAGGGAGCGCTGGTGGAGGATTTTATCCTAGAGATCGAAGGATCGGGAAAATCCAGGGACATTCTGCAATGGGGTCAGTTCACGAATATGGATCGGAACCCGGCAGCAATGCTTTCCCGAATCGACGAGAAATTCAACCGATGGCTGAACGGGGACATTTAAACAAAAACATAGTTAGCCCAAACCAAACAGAGTAGTTAAAAACGACCATGGCCAAGATCAATTACGCATTCGAGAAGCGCAGGAAAGAAATGGAAAAAAAGCGCAAGAAGGAAGAAAAACTGAAGGCTAGGACAGAAAACAAGGATTCTGATTCCAGCGAAAGTCAGGAAACGGAATCCAAACCGGAGTAGTTCCTTTTTTACCGCCTTCACAGAGCACAGCATCCTGCGCTCCCTTAGGGTCGGTAAATACGCCCTTAGCTCTCAGAAGCCCGGGCAGTCGGATCGGGAACAAGCTCCACCTCGTGCAGAAGGCCGTAATCAACCGTGATCCGATGGTCGTCGATGTCGGTGTAGATCTCGACAAAACGCTTCCCAAAGTGAACATCCCGCCACGAGTAATGATGCTGACTCTGCACCGAGGCGGGAATCACCGTATCGATGCAGACGATGGATGCCATGATGCGGGCATCGCTCGTCTTCAGATCCTCTGCGGTCATCCCGTGCAGTGGGCTACTCTCGTCGATGACATGTCGGATGGTGAGAGCGGCTGGAAAAGTAATTAACCGGTCAAACTGGAGCTTCAGCGAATAAAAGATTCGCATGGTTTCCCCTTCCTTCAACAATTCATCACGGATGAACATCACGCGGAATTCTGCCTCGGCCATCGCCTGGTAGCGAAGATTGGCAACACGGAGCATCAGGGTCGGCTGGCCGTTAAAGTTCGAGATGACAAGTCGTTTACTGAACATCACCCGGGCTGTTGGTCGGGAGAATCGGATGAAGATGAGACCAGTGATCACGGCCATGCCAAACATGCCCGACATGATCTCAAACGTGGCGATGGTGTGTCCGTAGAGAGAATCGGGATAAAAGTGGCCGTATCCCACCGTGGCAAAGGTTTCCACACTGAAAAAAAAGGCATCGGAGAACGAATTCATTCCGTTGATGCACGGTCTTCCCAGATAATAAAGAAGAGAGAAGATGAGATTGATCACCAGGTAAATCCCGAGGATTAATCCCGCAAACTGCAGCCACCTCAGCCTCAACATCCAGTGATAGAGATCCCTCAGTCCACGAACGTCCACGTTGATTCGATGAAACTCAAAATCACCGGACTTCACCTTGATTGGGGAAGATTTTTTTGGCATGGGATTAATTGCGCTTGTCCCTAGTTTGCTGCATTAGGGCTGAGGCTCGGGTTTCAGATCCTGAAAATACTCGGGAACGAGGTGATCGATTTTAAAACCAGCGCCCAGATCATTTCCATTGATAATTTTAAGAACACGATGGGCGCGGTGCAATCGCAGGGCCTCTAAGCCGCTGAAAGGAGCCGTTATTACTCCGGGGCTGGAAATAGAGAGGGGCTTTGCCTGGCCAAAATATAAGGAGACGATGTGTTTCACCATAGCTCGGAGGGTGATGGATTGTGGGGTTGACTGATTAAGCATTGGCTTCGGCGCGAGGTACATCGCCTTTACTTTCTCTGAGATAAAGGTGACGGCACGATCTCCGGCGGAGACCAATCTCCACATCGCTGCATTCGCATTCATGGGGTCACGACTTGCGAGATCTTCCCAGAGTTTGGGAAAGGCACTATCCTCAACGAAGGGAGGAGTCTTCATGGTGGTCACTTCCAGATCGCTGATGCCCCAGGTTTGATGCTCCTGTGGGGGATCGTCGTAGATAGCGCTGAAATCGAGAACCAATGAATTGGAGGAATGTGGGAAAATTGCTTCCATAGGATAGACGCTGTCGTTCAGGAGTTCGGCGCGCATGGAGTATCCTCCATTTCTCGGAAAATTGAGGACATCTTTGATCTCCGCACCCGTCCAGTCGGGATTGCGTCCCCAGGGATATTCATCGGGAAAGGACTGTACATTGTTATTAAAGAAATTTCCCAGGTTACCAAAGGTGGTAAAGAAAAGTCGCTGCCCTCCCCGGACCTGCAATGACCAGAGATCTGGCCCCCAGACACGGCTGCTGCCATCCCATGATCCGATGATGTAGAGCTTAAAGCGCAATTTGACCCATCCGTGATCGGGAAGATTTGGCAGGGAGATCACCACCGGCTGTGGGAGAAATAGGCCGTGCAGTATTTTACCATTGCCTGGGGCTATGACCGTTGCCGGTTCAGACCAAACCTGAGTGTTTACTCCCGGTGGAGAGGCGATCTGATCCTGATAGAATACCTTTTCTCCCTCCGAATGCGCGGAGTCTGCGATTAGTTTGTGTGTAGTTAGTAGCAGCGAGCTGGTGAGAAGTATTCCGAGCAAGAAGGCGCGTCGTGGACTCATTGTTTTACTTGTCTTTTACCGGCACGACGAGTTGTGGTCCGGCATTCAGCGGAACAAAAACGCGATCCGCCCCCTTGATGTTCTCAGCTTGAAGGTACTGGATGTAGAGGGGATTCAGGACGGCGGTGATCGAGGAGATGGCCTTGGCTTGTTCAAGAGCCTCTGCTGAGGCGTGGGCACCGGAGGCTTCTCCGTTCTTCCGTTCGATCTCGATATTCTTTTCTGCGATCTGCTCCTCGATGGCTTTTTGTTCCAGTGTTTGATTGAGAGCAACTTTTGCCGCGATGGCGACAATCACCTGCTGGGGAGGGGAGGCATTACCCATGACGACCGACATCACCTCGAAGGGGGTATTCTTGAGGAGATCTTTAACCTGTCCCTCAATATTATGGGAAATTTCAGGGAGTGATTCATTGACATCAAGGCCGTTGTATTGCGCAACTACGGAGCGAGTGATGGTTCGAAACGGTTCCTTGATGAACTGGTTATAAGCCTGCTGGGCGATTTTGTCGGGATCGCCGGTCGCCTCCCATCCGCCGAACTCCTCCATGAATCGACGCACCGAAACGACATCCGGCTTCAGTCGCCAGACAATATGCGCCTGGCTGGAGAGAGGGAGCTTATCCTTGGCCAGGATGGCACTATCGGAATCAAAATCCTCCGAGTAGGTGAAGGGAGTGATGGAGACTGCCTGTCCCCAGAGGCGCCAGCGGAGTCCTGTGGAGGCGGGGCCGAAGATGACTTCCTTGAACTCTCCCTTGCCAAGGATCGGTTTGGAGTAGATGTAGCTGGCATAGCCTGCGGTGACACGGACATTGGAGAAGTTCGGAGCGAGAAAGAAGAGGGCGAATGCTGCGATGGCGGCAATTACCAGAAGGGGGAGAGGTGCTTTCTGCATTTGGAATGGGTGATGCAGGATCGGGTGGAATGCAAGAAGGAAGCACTGATTAAATCAGCGTTTCCCTCAATGCGTTGTGCATGGTAGGGAGATGGAGGTGAATTATTTCCGCCTGCTGCTTTGTTCCTTGTTGATCGTCTCAGCGATCCTAATTCCGTGCCTGTCACAAGCAGCAGATGCACCTGTGCAATCGCCGTCCCAAAGGCTGAAAGTGGCGGTCTTCGAGCGGCCACCCTATAGTTTCAAGGATAAGGATGGAAATTGGAGCGGTTTAAGTATTGAACTCTGGGCGCAGATCGCGGAACGGCTTGGCATTTCATACGACTATGTCGATGTGCCGCTGTCGGAGGTTTACCGGAGACTGCATTCCGGTGAGTGCGATGTTTCTCCAGCGAGCGTGATCACCGGGGAAATGGCCGATCAGGTGGAATATACGGAGCCGTATCTCTTCAGCCATGGTGCCGTGGTGACGGCCCATAAATCCTTCGCGCAGAGTCTAGGCACCTTTTATTCCTATCTCTGGAGCAAGGAGGTGATGGTCATCCTGATTTCCATGATCATTGGCATGGCGATTTTCAGCCTGATTCTCGTTTGGGTTGAGAGGAAGCATGAGAAAGGGCACTTCAATGGCCCCACCCTCAAAGGAATCGGTTCCGCTCTTTGGTTTTCTGCTGTGACCATGACCACCGTCGGCTACGGGGACAAAACACCCCTTTCGGCCACGGGCAGAATCATCACCTTTTTCTGGATGCTGGTCGGCGTCCTGCTGATCGCTCTTTTCACCGGGACAATCGCTTCCTCCATCACCATGGAGCAGATCCAGCACGGCATCGTTCGTTTTGATGATCTCTCCCGTTTTAAAGTCGGTTGTTACGCCGGTTCACGCACGGATCTCATGCTCAAAAGCCGGGGCATTCCAGCCGTGCGATACCTGACTCCTGAAGCAGGATTCGTCGGCTTTACCAGCAATCAAATCAATGCCTACGCCGGCGACTCCATTTCCTTGGAATATTGGATGAATCACGTCGCGCCCGGAAAATTTCAGATCTCCATTATCCCAGATTCCGAGATGATCTACGCCTTTGCAACCAGGCCGGGATTGCCGGAACTTTCTGAAATCAACAGAGAGCTGTTGAAGATCACCCTTGCCCCGGATTGGAGGGAAAAGGCGGAAAAATGGACTGGGCCGCTCAGTTTCTGATGCGGCCACGGGCCGCAGGCTGTAAGGGGTTTAGACTGTAGACTTTTAGGTCAAAAGACCTAAGCAACCAGCACCTCAGGATCTAACAGTCTAACAGACTACAGCCTAAACCCCTTCGCCCTCCGGGCGATCAGAACTTCTTCTGCTGGGCTAGGGAGAACCAGTCGCCGCCTGTTCCAGGTTTTCCAGAGTCCTGCCGCATGTGGCGGCTGATATCTCGCTGGCCACCGTCACCAGCGCGAGGTTTGTCCTGACGCGGTGTGAGGTCGACTTTGGTTTTGAGCGAGAGCGCGATGCGTTTGCGACCTAGGTCGATTTCAACGACAGTCGCCTGAACGCGCTGGCCGACTTTCAGGAAGTCGGCGGGATTTTTGACAAACTCGTCGCTGATCTGGCTGACATGGACAAGTCCGTCCTGGTGGACGCCGATATCAACGAAGGCACCGAAGGCGGTGACGTTGGTGATGATGCCCGGAAGTTTGAGTCCCGGTTGGAGATCCTCCATTTTCTCGACTCCCTCGGCGAAGCTGAAGGCCTCGAATTGTTCGCGGGGATCGCGGCCCGGTTTTGCCAATTCCGCGACGATATCCTTGAGCGTGGGTAATCCCACCTCCGGGGTGACGTAGCGGTCGAGTTTGATGGCGGCTCGCTTGACGGGATCCTTGAGAAGGTCGATCACAGTGCAACCAAGGTCGGTCGCCATGCGGTCGACGAGTTCGTAGCGCTCAGGGTGAACCGCACTTGCATCAAGGGGGTGAGCGCCACCTCGGATGCGGAGGAAGCCCGCCGCCTGTTCGAAGGCCTTGGGCCCCAGTCCAGCCACTTTGAGTAGATCAGCGCGGGACTTGAAGGGGCCGCCTGCGTCACGATGCGAGACGAGG
>DKEN01000110.1 GCA_002452515.1 Spartobacteria bacterium UBA6821
CGCTTGCTCCTTGCCAACCAACCCCATGGCACTCGCAAATCGATGGCCACACTATTATTTAAAACGCTCTAAGATCGTCCTCCGCAGACAATTTCAGCTAGTTGCCGTGCAACCCGTGGATTCCGAGTGCGGTAAGTGCCCCGAAGAGGAGTGCCCACGGCAGAATGCCCGCACAAATGGCGAGCTGAATCCTGCCAGGTGATTCACCCAAGGCGAGTGCCAACGCTGCGGTTGCCTGCGGGCCGATCGTGATAGGGGCGATCAGTGCAAGCCCCCAGAGGCCGAAGCGATGCCAGATGCGCCAAAAAAGTTTGGCGGGATCAGGACGGGGATTAATTTTTAGCTTTCGGAGAAGCCATTCGCGCATGGGGACACCCGCTAGCAAGACAGCCGTTCCTCCGGCCGAGTAGCCACACCACGCCGCAATTGCGGCAGCCCAGACTGGGGCATGAGCCGCAACTCCTGCGGGGATGGCGCTGACGAAATAGAGAAATCCCAGCGTGAAGGCCGTGACGATTCCGGAGATCACGGCGGATTATAGCCAGAAGTTAGAGCCAGTTGACCGAGCCGTTCCCAATATCGTAAATGGCTCCGACGATCTTGAGTTTCCCCTCATGAATCAGCTCGGCTAGCACTGGGCTGGCTTTGAGGCGGCGAACTTCCAGAAGCACCTGTTCGCGTGTGGCTGCGGCGACCAGCGAGGCGGTGTCGGCATTCGGATACTTGGTGCGGGCCAGATCGACGGCGGGACGAAGCGTGCCGACGAGATGAGGTAGCGAGCCGGGAAGCGGTTTGTCGGCTACGGCAGCAGCTATCGCACCGCAATTGGTATGACCCATGACGACAATCAGCGGGACACCGAGATGTTCGGATCCATATTCGAGGCTTGCGACATCATTCACTTCGGCGGCGACACCTGCCACGCGGCAGACAAAGAGTTCCCCGATTCCGAGATCGAAAATCGCTTCCGGAGGTGTGCGGCTGTCAGCACAGCCGATCACCGAGGCAATGGGATACTGCCCGGAGGCGGTGGCGGCGACTTTCGACATCGCATCGTGATGGGCTGTTTGAGCACCAGCACGGAAGCGCTCATTGCCCGCTTTCAGTGCGGCAAGGGCCGCATCAGGTGTCGCTCGGCGGGGATCATTCGCGCCTGCCTTCTGCGGCGTGACCACGGTAAAAGAAAAATGCACACAGGCAGGAGTGAGCAAACCCGTCAGTAGGGTAACTGTGAGGAAGAGTGGGCGTAGGTTCATCGGGAATGGTGTTGTTGGGGGTTAACCCCAGATCCTTAGTATCAGGAGTCGCGGCTCGCCAGCTTTTTTGCAAAACGATTGGCGTTGAATAAGGCGATCAGGCCTATGAGCGATTGAATAAAGCTCTTTCCAATCTGCGGGAGAAATGGGAGTTGAAGCACCTCGTTAGCTGCCGGATGTGTGGTGGTATTAGCGAACAGGGCCGCCACAGTCATGACTACCGAACCAATGCCAAGGGCAAAAAAATTCAGCCCCAGATACACAAAGGCGAACGCATACAGATCTTGACGCGTGAGTCCACCAAGGGGAACCGTCACATCATCGTTCTGGGTGGCAAGTCGGGCAATGGGCTCTGCAAATATCCAGCACGCCAGAACTAAAACGATATTGTAGATTAAATAAAATGGTGTCGTCCAGTGATGGGCTTGGAACAACATCGGCGCCTGCCAGCCTAGAGACTGTACAGCCCACTGAAGGGCGAGCAGACGGAGAAAAACGACGATGATGCTGCGGAGGGGCATGGATGTTGCCCGAGAAGGGAAGTTCTCTAGGCTGCCGCAGGTTGTGACGCTTTCCCCGGCTTAGCAACTTTTTTCGAGCTCTTTGCCGGAGCTTTTTTGCTCTTCTCGACGGTGGCGGCAACGGCCTCCGTGGTCAGATTCGGCTTCACCGGTTTGCCGAATTTACCGCGTGCCGTCTTGGCCTCTCCTTCCTTGCGCGGTTCAAATTCAAAGCCGACCTTCTTTCCTTCCAGCTTGAGGTAGGCGGCAAATTTGCGTCCCTTCTTGGAAACGAATCCTGCGATGAGATCGGTCTTGCCGGTCTCGGCGATTTTCACCACCTGCTCGCGCGGAATGGCGCGTTGAAGGATGGTTTTGCCCATGCGGAAGTCGCAGGTTTTCTCCGATCCGATCGACTGATCGCAGACAAAGCTGGTGGTCCCGTCACGGATTTTTCCTTTCTTGCAGACGGGGCAGTCGGCGATGACTTCCGCATTGCGGAGCGCCTCCTCGGCGGCGGGATCTCCCTCACGCTCTCCAAAGACGAAACGGAGTTTGAACTCGGGGTCGAATTCCAATTCAGCGGCGAATGGTTTACCGAAGCGGCTGCGGAATCCTTCCAGCGGGCCGACGGTTTTCTTCGTCAGCAGTTCGGTGATCTCGGAGCGGTCAAGCGGGCGGCTGGCCAGCGACTTCCAGAGGCTCAGATCGCAGCTGCGGCACTTGAACTGGCGCACGGTCTCCTTGAAAGGCCCTTTGCCGCATTTCGGACAGGTGATCTCGAGATCGGGAAAGGCCCCCTCGGAATCATCGGTGAAGCCTTGCGCTTTGGAGACAATGTCGCGGGTGAAGAGGCGGATTTCCTCCATGAACTCGGGACGGTTGAATTCACCCGCCTCCATCCGCTTGAGTTTGAACTCCCAGTCGCCGGTAAGTTCGGGCGAGGTGAGCGCTGCCACGCCCATGTGACGCAGCAAATTGACCAGTGCAATCCCCTTGCTGGTGGCGGAGAGATCGCGGCCGTCGCGCAGGACATAACCATCTCCAAGGAGTCCCTCGATGATCGCGGCGCGGGTTGCGGGAGTGCCGAGGCCTCGCTGGCTCATCGCCTCGCGGAGCTCCTCGTCCTCGACAAGCTTCCCTGCCCCTTCCATGGCGCTCAGGAGGGTGGCTTCGTTGAAGCGGGCCGGGGGACGGGTTTGAGCCTCGCGGACTTCGACGGAATCGGTGCGGGCCGGTTCCAACTGGTTAGCTGCTCCTGCTGTTACTCCCGATACTGGGACGAGGGTTTTGGCATCGTCCTCACCGGCGAGCTGCTTGCCATAAACGGCGAGCCATCCGGGGTCGGTCAGGACTTTCCCCTCGCTCTTGAAGGGCTCTCCCTCGACACGGGTGATTCGGGTGGTGACATCAAAACGGGCCGGAGGATAGAAGACGGCGATGAAGCGCTGGGCGACCATCTGGAAGAGCTTGGCTTCCGTCTCGTCCAGTCCTGCGACCGAAGCACCGGTCGGGATGATGGCATGGTGATCGGAGACCTTGGCGTTGTTGAATACCTTGCCGGTCTTGATCACCCAGTCGTTCTTGAGGGCGATCTCGGCATGACCGCGCAGGGAAGTGTCCTCAAAGCTCTTAAAAGCAGCTTTCACCGCCGGGAGATTGTCCTCGGGGAGATACCGGGAATCGGTTCGCGGATAGGTGAGCACTTTGTGGTGCTCGTAGAGGCGCTGGGCCAGCTGGAGCGTACGCTTGGCACTGAAGCCGAAGCGGCCGTTGGCCTCCCGTTGCAGGGTGGTCAGATCGTACAGGAGCGGCGATGCCTGGCTGGTCGACTTTTTTGTTTCCTCGATGATGCCCGGCTTTCCAAGGCACTTGGTGCGGATGGTCTCGGCGCGTTCGAGATCCCAGAGGCGTTCTGGTTTGGCGATCTCCTCCCCCTCGTTCTTTTTGAAACCCTCATCAAACCAGCGGCCACCGTAGGTGCCAGCGGCGACGGAAAACTCGGCATGCACCTCGAAGTAGGTCTTGGGGACGAAAGCTTTGATCTTCTCCTCGCGCTCCACCAGGATCGCGAGCGTCGGTGTCTGAACGCGGCCCACGGGAGTGAGCTGGAATCCTCCCTGTCCGGAGTTCACGGCCGTCAGGGCGCGGGTGCTGTTGATCCCGACAAGCCAGTCGCTCTCGGAGCGGCAGACAGCCGCCTCGGCCAGCGGCTTCATCTCGACTTCATCTCGCAGGTGGGCAAATCCTTCGCGGATGGCCCCCTGGGTCATCGACTGAAGCCAGAGCCTCTTCACCGGCTTCTTGGAGCCGAGCAACTGAATGATGTTGTGAAAAATGAGTTCGCCTTCACGGCCCGCATCGCAGGCGTTGATGATGGCGGTGACATCGGGACGCTTCAGCAGTTTCTTGACCACGCCGAGACGGTCGGCGGAACGGGCGATCGGCTGCAGCTCAAATTCCTCCGGAATAATCGGCAGGGCATCGAGCTTCCAGGAGAGGCCGCGGCCTCCGGTCATTTTATTGGGCAGGCAGAGTTCGACCAGATGACCGACGGCTGACGTGATGATGTAGTCATCGACTTCAAAGAACTCGGCCCGTGCGGCCTTCCCCCCAAGCGCGCGGGCGAGGTCAGCGGCGACGCTCGGCTTTTCAGCGATGACGAGGGTTTTGGACATGGAAAAATTGTAAGATCAGATCAGTTTGACGAACCTGCTGCCCGGAAGAGTACGGATATGGCGGCCAAGTTCTAGGGCGAGCAACCTAGAAGAGACTGTGGCAACAGGCAAACCGGATTTCGCAACAATCGCATCCATAGGGGTTGGATCATCGCCAATTGCCTCATAGACAAGGAGATCCTCTGATGACAAATCAATCCTTGGACGGCTGCTTTGAAGCTCCGGCGGGTTGGCAAAAAGAAGAGGCAGGTCAGAAAGGATGTCTCCAGCATCAATGACCAGCTTGGCTCCCTGCTGAATCAGGCGGTTGGATCCCAGGGTGCCAGGCTGGTCGATTCGGCCCGGCACCGCATAGAGGGAACGCCCCTGCTCCCCAGCCTCCCTGGCGCTGATCAGGGCACCGCTGTTGAGACCCGCTTCCACCACGAGCAGTCCAAAGGAACAGCCGCTGATGATCCGGTTCCGTTTGGGAAAGGTCTGCTTGGTCGGGGTCATCGCCATGGGAAATTCGCTCAGGACGGCACCCGAGCCGGAGGCGATTTTTTCAGCAAGCGGTATGTTTTCCTCGGGATAGATTGCGGCCAGTCCACTGCCGAGAATGGCGACGGTGCGTCCGTTGGCAGCCAAGGCAGCCTGATGGGCGGCTGTATCAATGCCCCGTGCCAAACCGCTGTAGATCGTCAGGCCTGAATAGGCGAGTTGATAGCCGAGCTTCTTGGCCGATTCCGCGGCATAGTGACTGGCCCTTCGTGTGCCGACAATCCCGATGCCGTTCTGGTGATCCCGTTCCTCAAGTTTCCCAAGAATATAGAGGACGATGGGGGGATCGTGGATTTCCTTCAGAAGAACCGGGTATTCGCTGTCGGCTTGGGTCAGCACGCGCGCCCCGGCTTGTTCCACCAGGGCGAGTTCCTTGTCGAGATCGGCATGATCGCTCCAGCTTGTGATGATGGAGGAGACCTCGGGGCCGACTCCCTCGACGCCGCGAAGATCGGAACCCTTGGCTACCAAAATAGCGGAGAGGGTGCCGAAACGTTCCGTGAGTCGGCGAACACGAACGGGACCGACCTGCGGAAGCAGGTTAAGCACGATGGCTGCTTCCGTGTCGTTCATGTGTTGAATCCCGCGGGGTTCGATGCCTCAGTGAGGATCGAGCTCCTTAAGCACGGTAGTCAGATACACGGGCTCGGGATGGGATTTGCGATATTTCGTTATTTCACGCCGCTCCAGCACCTGAAAACCATAACGCTCGAAGAGCTTGGCTCCGCGCCGGGATTCAAAGGTGACCACCTGGCCGTAGACCTGCCTGACCCCCTTGCTGCGAAGATGATCGAGATAGCTGTTCATGAGCTTCCCGGTACTGGCCAACCCTTGGGCCTCGGGAAGCATATTAAAGTGGAAATGAGCGCAGCGGCGCGGAGTCGTCGGAACTTCCTTCCAAGAGTTACGCAGAATCCAGCCAATGAAATCGCGCGTTGGCTTGTTGTAAAAGGGATACTTCGCCATGCCACGTGCAAACAGGGCAAGATTGTTGAAGAAATTGAAGAGCTGCTGGCGGAGCGGGCGATAGGAGCCGAGCAGATAGCCCTTCACGATGCCATCCTGTTCCAGGACAAACGATGATTCCGGCTCGATATCCGTGTAGTAACGAGTCAGGTAATCGGCAAAGAGCTCGCGATCTTGAAAAACAGGATCAATCGCCTTGCCCAAAAATCCGGTTTCGCAGCAAAGGTAACGCACAGCTTCCCTGTCCCGCGGTTCATAGCGGCGGATGATGGTGCCGGGGACAGCCTCGGGCAGTGAAGGAGAAGAGGCTGTGGACACGGATGACACTCTATGGGTTGTACGAGGCGATGACCTCGCGGTAAATCGCAAACAGACGCCCGAACACAGCTTTCCAGTCATAACGGCTGCCGACAGAGGAAGCGGCGAGGAGTCCCGAGGCCGCCAGATCGCCGTTTGCCACCGTTCGGATCGCCCCGGCTAGGGCGTCCCCATCATCCTCCACCGACCAGTTGTGCAGGCCGCTGAAGATAATGTTGTCCATGTAGCTGCCTCGAATCCCCACCACTTGCGTGCCGCAAGCCTGACTCTCGAGTGTGACGAGGCCAAAGGTCTCTTTCACGCCGGGATGGACGAAGAGATCGGCGGCGCGGTAAATGTCCGCCAACTCCGCGGCACTGCTGCAATAGCGGGTCCAGCTGACGGCGCCTGTTTCCTCCTGAAGCCGTTGCAGGGCACCGCGCAACATTCCATCCCCCACCACAGCAAGGTGAAAACGCCCCGGCTGAAGCTCATGCAGTTTGGCAAAGGCTTCCAAGAGACGACGGACATTTTTATCGGGATTGAGTCTCCCGACATAGAGCAGCACCTGTCGATCTAAAGGCCATCCAAGGCGTTTGCGCGCAGCCGCACCACGAGCTGCATCTGGATAAAAAATGGCAGTGTCGACACCGAGCTCCAGAGTCTCGACATTTTCCAGTCCCCAGGTGCGGAGCAGCTCGGCGAGGCCGGCACTTGGTACAAGTGTCCGCTCAAAGCGGTTGTAGAGGGAGTCGACATAGCGCTGGCCGATTTCCTCGGCGATCATCACCGAGATCGAGCCGAAATACTTCGCCACGGATCGCAGTACGGCGTCGGGGAAGTGGGAGTGATAGAACCCGACAACAGGAATGCCAAGCGCGCGCCCCGAAGCGATAGCCTTCCAAGCTACCTGATACGGGTCGCCGGACTCAATCAGGTCGGGCTTTTCACGCTCCAGAGCCTCCTCGACGAGGTTCAGGTTGAGCAGGACACGGTAGCGCGCGTTGCGCGAGACCAGCGGTGATTCGATGGTGTAAATCGTGCGCAGTCCTTCGATACGACGCGCGGTTTTTTCTCCCGGAACGATCAGCACATGTCGGTCGCCCGCCGCCGCGAGGTGGGACGCCTTTTCCGCGACATACCGCCTCACTCCCCCGCTATAGGGAGAGTAAAACTGGGTAAGATCGCAGATGGTCACGGAAGAGGAAGAGAAGGCTGAAGCCTAAAAGCTGAACTTTGAATAAAGAAATTATGCATTCATCTACCTCGGCCAATTCAACTTTCAGCCTTCAAGTTTCGCACTCTTTACTCCAATCCTGCCAGCCAGCGTTCTGCAGAAATTGCTGCTGCACAGCCCATGCCCGCGGCGGTAATGGCCTGCCGGTATTCGCGGTCGGCAACATCTCCGGCGGCAAAAACGCCCGGAAGGTTCATCTCTGTGCCGTGGCGTGGGGTAAGGTATCCCTCCTCATCAGTGTCGAGCTTGCCTAGGAATGGGGTGGTGTTTGGTGTGTGCCCAATGGCGACGAAGACGCATTTTACCTCGAGCTTGCTTGTAGTGCCGCTCTTAAGATCTTTGAGTTTCACCCCCCTCATCTCTCCGTTTTCATCGGTAAGATATTCCTCGATGCCGGTATTCCAGATCGGCTCGATCTTGGGATTCGCCAGAACCCGGTCGGCCATGATCTTGGAGGCACGAAGTGAGTCGCGGCGGTGGATGAGATAGACCTTGGAGGCAAATCGTGTGAGAAACCCGGCCTCTTCGCAGGCGGAGTCTCCACCACCGACCACACAGACCGGAACATTGCGGTAGAAGGCGCCATCGCAGGTGGCACAGGAGGTAAGGCCGTGACCGACTAATTCCTTCTCCCTGTCAATGCCAAGCCAGCGCGCGGAGGCGCCACTGGCGATGATGAGCGCCTTTGTTTCAATCCACTGACCGTCCACCTTGATCCGGTTGATGCCGTTCTTCTGTTCAAACTCCTCGACGGTGCCGTATTGGAATCGTGCGCCGAAGCGTTCCGCCTGAGCATGCATTTTCATGATCAGCTCGGAGCCGTCGATCCCCTCAGGGAATCCGGGAAAATTCTCAACCTCCGTCGTGGTGGTGAGCTGGCCGCCAGGCTGGCGTCCTTCCAGGACAAGCGGGGTAAGGTTGGCGCGACCTGTGTAGATCGCGGCGGTGAGACCGGCACATCCGGTGCCGACGATGACGACTTGTTCCATGGAATTAGTGTGAATGTAAAAGGTTGAAACCAGCGACTGGCGGGAGTTGGTTGGACTGCGAAGCAGCCCCTTTAGGGGCGAGCCTCATGGGAATTAGCGAGTTCAAAAATTGAAAAAAGATGAAAGGGAGATTTTACGACTCTGTCACGACGGGGGCAAAAGGATTCGGCCAACCTTTTGGCAGGCGCTGAGGTCGACCTTCAGGCATTTTTACAAAGGCAAGCGACTGCTGGCAGGTGATGAGCAGGGCGTTGTCGCTGGGTCGTCTGATTTCAAAGTGACACCAGAAGCGTGCGGGGGTTGCCTCGCCGAGACGGCCATGGACTTCCAATTCGTCGCCGAGAAGGGCGGGGCGCTTATAGTCAATCTCCGTGCGTACGACCACGGGATAGACGGAGGTGTTGGCCATGTGCTGCCAGTCCATACCGAGCTGAACGGCAAGAAGCGTACGGGCTGTTTCAATGAAACGGAGGTAGGCGATATTGTGCACAACTCCTCCAGCATCCGTGTCGAAAAACATGACCTGAACCGGTGTGATGATGGTGGTGTGAGACATGAAGGATGAAACTTGAAAGC
>DKEN01000089.1 GCA_002452515.1 Spartobacteria bacterium UBA6821
ATCTGCGATCGTTCAGCATTTCCCTAGGCTGTGACTTACGTCATGATGGAAGGATCATTTCTGATGGTATTTGGTAGAACACACTACCCGAAAAACCTGAAACCTGAAAATAAGTGAGAACCAACAGCATGCACTCTCATCATCTGACTTTTGCCTTACTCAGCTTTCATCATTTAGGTTTCAGGTTTTTCGGCACCTTCCCACTTCTTCCTGCTCAGCCCTCGACTTTCGACCATCGTCCTTCGACTCCCCTCTTCTGCCTTTCCACTTCTCTGCCCTAACAGTCTAACAGTCTTCAGCCTAAACCCCTATTTTCATGATCGCACCCATTGACTCCATCGACCCACTCACCTCGGAACCCAGCGACGTAGACCTTTCCAGCAGCGACGCCCTTCCGGCCAGCAGCCGCGTTTTTGTGGAGGGCACGCTCCATCCCGTGATTCGGGTACCGATGCGGGAGATCGAGCTTTCACCAACAAAGAACTTTTCTAACGAGCTGGAGCCGAATGCTCCCGTCCGTGTCTATGATTGTAGCGGGCCTTGGGGCGATCCCGATTTCGAAGGCGATGCCACGGAGGGACTTCCCGCCTTGCGTAAAAGCTGGATCGAGAAGCGCGGCGATGTGGCAGGCTATGAAGGACGCGAGGTGCAGCCGATGGACAATGGCTACCTCTCCGGCAAGCATGCCGAGTATGCCAGCCAGTCCGAGCGCAACCGCCTGATCGAGTTCCCCGGCATGACCGGAAGCAAGAAGATGCCACTCCGCGCCTCGGCGGGCCATCCCGTCACCCAACTCTGGTATGCCCGTCAGGGCATCATCACCCCGGAGATGGAGTTCATCGCCATCCGCGAAAACATGGGCCGCGCCCAGCAGACCACCCTCTCCGATCTCTCCGGCAATATCTCACGCAATGAGCTCGGCAAGCAGCACGCCGGAAGCGGCCAGCTTCCCAGCAGTCCTTACACCCCCTCGATCTTTGGCCGGTTCCCCCAACGCATCCCGGCGGAGATCACGCCGGAGTTCGTCCGCTCCGAAGTCGCCGCAGGCCGTGCCATCATTCCCGCCAATATCAATCACCCCGAGCTGGAGCCGATGATCATCGGTCGGAACTTCCTGGTGAAGATCAATGCCAATATCGGCAACAGCGCCGTCGCCTCCTCCATCGAGGAAGAGGTGGAGAAAATGCGCTGGGCCACCAAGTGGGGAGCCGACACCGTCATGGATCTCTCCACCGGCAAGAACATCCACGCCACCCGCGAGTGGATCCTGCGCAACTCCCCCGTCCCCATCGGCACCGTCCCGATCTATCAGGCTCTCGAAAAGGTCAATGGCAAGGCCGAGGATCTCACCTGGGAAATCTTTAGGGACACCCTGATCGAGCAGGCCGAGCAGGGGGTCGATTACTTCACCATCCACGCCGGAGTCCTGCTCCGCTTTGTCCCGCTCACCGCCAAGCGCATGACCGGCATCGTCAGCCGTGGCGGCAGCATCATGGCGAAGTGGTGCCTCGCCCATCATCAGGAGAACTTCCTCTACACCCATTGGGATGACATCTGCGACATCATGGCCGCCTACGATGTCAGCTTCTCCATCGGTGACGGACTGCGTCCGGGATCGGTGGCCGATGCCAACGACGAGGCCCAGTTTGGAGAGCTCAAGGTGCAGGGTGAACTCACCACACGCGCCTGGGCCAAGGGGGTCCAGGTCATGAACGAAGGCCCCGGCCACGTCCCGATGCACATGATCGAGGAGAACATGGCAAAGCAGCTCGAATGGTGCCACGAGGCCCCCTTCTACACGCTCGGGCCCCTCACCACCGACATCGCCCCCGGCTACGATCACATTACCAGCGGCATCGGTGCCGCTATGATCGGCTGGTATGGCTGCGCCATGCTCTGCTATGTCACGCCAAAGGAACACCTCGGCCTCCCAAACAAGAAGGATGTGAAGGATGGCGTCATCACCTACAAGATCGCCGCCCACGCCGCCGATCTGGCCAAAGGACACCCCGGCGCCCAATACCGCGACAACGCTCTCTCGAAAGCCCGCTTTGAATTCCGCTGGGAAGATCAGTTCAACCTCGGTTTAGACCCTGTAACAGCTAGGGAATTTCACGATGAAACTCTCCCTCAAGAGGGAGCGAAGAGCGCACATTTTTGTTCGATGTGTGGGCCGCACTTTTGTTCCATGAAGATCAGCGAGGACGTCAGAAAGTACGCGGCTGAGCAAGGGGTGTCCGAAAACGATGCGTTGAAGGCTGGAATGGAACAAAAGTCGAGGGAGTTCAAGGAGAGCGGCGCCGAGGTTTACACAACCGCCTGAAGCATTTTCATACAGAGGGAGAGGAAAACAGATTCTCGCGCAGAGACGCTAAGACGCAGAGGGGGGAAGGAAATTCCTGTTTTTATTCTGTAAGGAATGCCTCTGTTCTCGCAGCTTTCCGCCCCTGCATCTCTCCTCTCAGCGTCTCTGTACCTCTGCGCGAAAACCCTCCCCCTAAATCACTGAATGGATGAAAAAGGTCGTGATCCATACTGACGGTGGTTGTCATGGGAATCCCGGACCCGGGGGCTGGGCGGCCATCCTCTCCCATGGGAAGCACACGCGGGAGATCTCCGGTGGCGAACCTGCGACAACGAATAACCGGATGGAGCTGCTCGCTGCGATTGAGGCCCTGAAGGCTCTGAAGAACCCGTGCGCTGTCGAGTTCCACACCGACTCGAAATATCTGAAGAACGGCGTCACCTGCTGGCTACACACTTGGAAGCGGAATGGCTGGAAAACGAGCGCCAAGAAAGTGGTTAAAAATGCGGATCTTTGGCGGGAACTCGATAGGGTCGCCCCGCTCCATCAGGTGGAATGGAAATGGGTCAAAGGCCACGCCGGAGACACAGGTAACGAACGCTGCGACGAACTGGCCAATGAAGAGATTGCCAAAATCAAAAAGGACTTTACCTCCGCACAACTCAAGGAACTGCTGGCTCAGTTTTCAGCGAAGGATGGGGAGACACAGGGAGAACTTGCTGAATTATTACCACCAAGCCCTTGAACCCAAGGGACTGAAACAGTTTGTCTAGGCGTGAGTTTAGGAGTATGGGTCTGCCATGCCTTATAGAGATTACATCGTGACCGATCCTGCGATTTGCGCGGGTGCGCCCGTGATCAAAGGAACCCGTGTTCCAGTGCGGACGATTCTGGCCTCGCTTGAGGCTGGAGATTCCTTTGAGGCAATTCTACAAGACTTCCCAGGGGTATCGATGGAAGCCCTGCGAGCTATCATTGCTTTTGCTGCGGCATCTGCCCGGGAGGATCTGCCTGCTCCTCAGTTGGCGGCGTGAAGATCAAGATGGATGAAAATCTTCCGCTCTCTCTGGCGGAGGAGTTGAAGCAGCTAGGACATGATGTCCATACGGTATTCGATGAAAACCTGAACGGACGACCCGATACGGAAGTATGGGCTGCCTGCTGCTCGGAGGATCGCTTCCTGATCACTCAAGATTTGGATTTTTCCGATTCCAGGAAATTCCAGCCGGAAACCCCTGCGGGCATCCTCATCGTCCGTCTTTCAGATGACTCCCGGGTGAATCTTCTTCATAGCGTTCTTACCGCTTTCCAATCCCACCCCGTCGAGGAATGGCGGGGCGCGCTCGTCACGCTGACCGAGGTGAAACTCAGGGTAAAAAAGGGTTAACTACTGGGACTGCCCCTTTCTCCCCCCACCTCAACAAACAGATCATGCGTATCGCTGTTGTAGGGTCTGGCACGGCGGGCCCGGCTGCAGCCATTTTGCTGGCCCTACAGGGACACAATGTCACCCTGATGGAGAGGGCTCCTCGCAGACTTCCCGTCGGCGCTGGATTCCTGCTTCAACCCACCGGTTGGTCCGTGCTTCGCGAACTGGGGTTGGAAGAGATTCTCCGGGCGCAAACCACCCCCATCTCCAAGCTCTATTGCCGCACCCGTAGCGGGCAGGTCCTGCTCAATCTGGAATATGACGAATTAAGCAAAGGACTTGCGGGAGCAGGCACGCATCGGGCGACATTGCTCAATCTCCTGCTGGATACAGCCGCCGGATTGGGCATTGAACTTCAATGGAATACTCCCATTCTCCGAATGAGCCGTGACACGGATAACCGTCCCTGCCTGTGGGATGAGTCCGACAGAATGCACGGGCCTTTCGATCTCCTGCTTATTTGCGATGGAGCAAATTCCACCTTGAGGGCTCAGTGCGGAGTGCCATCGCGCGTGGATTGCTATCCCTGGGGCGCCTTGTGGTTTATTGGAAAACGCACCCAGGATTTTGACCATCATGTTTTGTGGCAAAGCGTTGGCTCGACACGGGAATTGATTGGGTTTCTTCCCACAGGCACTGACGACGATTTGCTCAGCCTCTTCTGGAGCATCCGCCTGGATCAGATAGAGGCATGGAGGAAAACTCCCCTAGCCGTGTGGAAACGTCAGATCCTGGAATTGGCACCGCAGGCGGAGACCTTTCTCCATCAGATCACTTCTCATGAACAGGTTACTGCAGCGGCTTATCATGATGTGCGGATGCCTTGCTGGCATGCAGAACGGATAGCCATCTTGGGCGACGCAGGACATGCGCTCAGCCCTCAACTGGGCCAGGGAGTAAATCTGGCGCTCATGGATGCCTCGGCACTGGCGAACTTGTTGCATCAGCATCCGTTGGACAAAGCCTTGGCTCTCTATTCCAAGCAACGTCGGGCACACCTCAATTTTTATCAATTTGCCACCCGCTGGATGACTCCCTTCTTCCAATCAGATCTTCTTCCTCTTGGCTGGATGCGCGATCTCGCCTTTCCCTGCCTCATGCACATCCCCTGGGCACGGAAAGAAATGGTCGCCACGATGGCCGGCGGGAAGACAGGCCTCTTCTCCAGCATGATCTAGAGCGGTTTAAGTAATTCTCTAGCCATTCTTTGTCTGGCGATCCTCCCGGATCAGCCATCCCCCATCCCTTGAGAAGGAATGATGGGACTGCCTCCGGCATGACGAAGCTGCGTTCCCACACACCTTCTGCGGTGGCATAGGGCGTTTGGCGGTGTCACTTCACTTGGGCTGTAGCACAGTGACTACAGCCGCTTCGCTTGCTCCTTGCCAACAACCCCATGGCACTCGCAAATCGATGGCCACACTATTATTTAAAACGCTCTAGAGCTGAACAAAATTTAAAATTCCCTGAATCGTTTTGTCAGATTTTCCATTTGCCGAAGTCAGAGGAGAGGGCATCCACGGCTTAAGCAGCTTCAGGCAGAGGGAGAGGAAAACAGATTCTCGCGCTGAGTCGCAGAGACGCTGAGATGGGGAAGGAAATCGCCAAAAAATTTACCACAAAGCCCTTGATCCCAAGGAACTGAAAAGGGCTGAAAAATAGTTCTATAGTTTTTCCATTTGCCGAAGTTCGGCGAGAGGTTTAGTCCAATGCTTCATGCGTACGGAAGTCGAAATATCCTTCACTAAAAACTCCAAGGCCTCCCAAAAAGGTGTTAAGACTAGGGGCTAAATCTGATTCTATTAACTAAACAATTAATAGGCGATAGAAGGAATTGGTTGAGTTTCTGGTTCCGATACTTGCAAGAAGTTTGCTAACACTATCACCTAGAGAAAAAGCAGATGCCATCAGTGATTTACTTTTTTCTGGATCACTAAACTTCAGTATAAGATCTGCCTCATTTTTATCTGTTTCCTGAAGAAACCCTGTATATTTTTCGATCACCTCATCTGCAATACTTTTTGTTTCTTTGGGAATGTATTTTTGCTCTTTTAACCACATAACCCTACCTGTCGGGGTGTGGCTTATCATTTGTATTGCATCTTCAGTCGAAACGGTTTTCTTTTCTGTGTATATGGCTAGAAGATAAATGAGAGCCGAATAGCATGTTAGCAATCGACTGTGCTTTAATTTATAGTTTTTTATCCGCCTTTTTATTTTCTTTTCTTCAGGTTCCGTCTTGGTTCGAGCTTCGTAGTTTACGCAAAAAGTACGCCAAAGTCGTAAAATATCATTCGCCAAGTAGGCTGGCATAAAATCCTTTTCATGATCTTCATAGTCTCTCCAATATGCGGCAATGACGTCTTCTATAACATGACGATAAACATTTTCTTCTATAAGAGGTTTGCTTTCTAATAAAAGCAAAAGCCGAGCAGTGAAAGTATTGATGTAGTCATCTTGCTCAGTACCAAGGGCTTTCACCAATTCGTTCTTCGTGTAGTGTTTAAGGTACTCTCCGTCACCAGAGAACTCAGGAAACTTGAGTTCACGAGTTACATGTATAAGCTCTGCCTTAACACAAATTTCTTCGAGTCGAGTTAACAAACGTTCTTCGGTTCCTTCCCTCTTAGTAGATTTTCCTACGATGAACAGGTCCAAATCACTAAATTTGCTGGCGTCTCCACGCCCAAAGGATCCGGTAACATATACACACGCTTTATTTTTAGAACGATTTTCGGCAGAAATTAGCCGCTCCTTTAACTTGTCAAACCGCTCTACTGTTTTCTCGGCTCTATCAATCAGAAAACTACTCATTATTTCCCCTCCATTCAAAAATATTTGCAAAAATTTGAGCCTGCTCTATAGCATCATCCGTTGCGTGGTGTGTGTGTGCATGGAGAGTACGGAGTGACGATGGAAGTTTAGATCGCCCCGATTCAGAAATTGGGAGTCGAGCTTTTACTGAGAGGGCAGTTTTAATATCGTAGCACCCTGAATAGTTAAATGGAGAACCATCTGCAGAATATTTAACAAAATACCAATAGAGCCAGGACCAGTCGAAACTCAAAGGGTAGGCTACCAGTACTGGTGTACCCTCTCCAGACATTTCCTTTATCCACTTGCTAGCTTCTGTCATGGCCTTCTGGGGAGATATGCCCTCACGACAAAGCCTATCTCTATCCAACCCATTGATCTGAAGTGCTTCGACCTCAAAATCGCAAGATATCGGTCTTAGTTCCTTATAAAAAACCTGTCGGTAATGGCTGGGGCGACTGAAGTGATGACCATCAAAAGTTCCTGCATACACGAGAGCAAAAGAAAGCATCGAATAGGGGCCTGGTATGGGACCATCTGTTTCAATATCGGCTGAAAAATATACATCAGCCCTACCTCTTGAGCTAGGCTTTATAGGAGCTCTATCTGGGACTATGTCAGACATACACAATCTAGTTTCATCGTGATGAGCCCATTTCATATGAATGATATATTGATTTCTCGTAGAAGTGTCAAAGCTGACTGACGCGAAACTAGAAGTATTCCCTACGGTCGAAAAATAGGATCAGTCCCTAGTATTGGCGCTTTTTTATCAGCATCCGAGTGCCCTTGCCAGAGACTTCAATGCTCCTCTAAAGTGCTTCGATCCTAAGGACTGACATTTTTTAGGAGATTTCCGAGAAGCTCCCGACCTGGTGCGAACTTTCCCAAGGTGTCATCAAGGCCTGAGCCACCGCAGGCTGTCAAAAGAGGGTCAGTCCCGCGTATCGACGCCTTTTCCCTACCCTCTCCGCGTCTTTGCGCCTCTGCGCGAGCCTCTTCCTTTCTCTCCGATCAATCCTGTTCATCCTGTCCAACTACCTAGTTGGGTTCATAGGAAAAGAGGGTCCGTCCCGCGCATTGTGTTTTTTTGTCGGCATCCGAGCGCCATTGCCAACAATGTTTTTCTAATGCACTTCGATACCAAGGACTTACCCTATTTCCATGAATCTTATTGTTCATTCATCTATCGTTGTATCCAATGATAATGCAGTACAATTGATTCGTTTAAACCTTCCCCTAAAATATTTAGAATTAATTAAGCGAAATGGTGCTAAGGTGTTCACTGTGATGCGTCCCGGGTTTATTTCATTTATTTATGGCATAATCCATCGAATTATTAACATTTGGTCATTGAAAAATAAAGTATGTCAAAAAATATATATTGGCTAATAATCGTTGTGCTTTTTACAACAGGTTGCGCAAGTGTCAGAATGCGTAATGCTGTTCCCATGGATCTGTTAGATAAAACGGAGGTGCCCGGTTTTCAGGATATTAGATCGCTCGACGGTCAAACTAATAATTTTTCCAGGAAGGATAGGGTCACTTTATTTGATCAAGAAAATGGAAAAGATAAAAAAGGTTCGATAGGGATAGCTAATAATAATCATTATGCCGTTCTTGCTATTTCTGGGGGAGCGGCCAATGGTGCATATGCGGTAGGGTTGCTTAATGGTTGGACGAAGCAAGGTTCTCGCCCCGTTTTTAAAGTGGTTACAGGTGTTAGTACAGGGGCTATCATCGCACCATTTGCATTTTTAGGAAGCGGTTACGATGAAAAATTAAAGGATTTTTATACTAAATTTTCAACTAAAGAAATCATGCAGAAAAACGGATTGCTGCAGATCCTTTTTGGAGATTCTATCATGAGTGATCGCCTCTTAAGGCGCCTTATTGAAAAGAATTTTGATGGACCACTATTAAAAGAAATTTCCACGGAATATAAAAAGGGACGCAGATTGTATGTGGGAACGACCAATCTCGATTCACAGCAATTCGTTATTTGGGACATGGGGAAGATCGCCTCAATAGGAAATGATCGTTCGTTGGAATTATTTCGTAAAATTATTTTAGCCTCTGTTACCATACCCATCGTATTCCAGCCCGTGTATTTTGATGTGGAAGTTAATCATAAGAAATACGATGAGATGCATGTGGATGGAGGTGTTTCTAAACAGGTTTTCTTCCCTTATAATGTTTTGCAAGGTTTCGGAAATTCGATGATTAAAAGTGATATCGATATATCCAAGATAAAATACAGGATTTATGTTATCATGAATGGTTATGTCGATCCTGTTTGGAGACAAGTACCTGACCATGTTTTTGCTATTGCCAGCCGTACCATTGAAACTTTGACAAAGACCCAAGAAATAGGAGAAATATACCAATTATACGATTTTACAAGAATGAGAAATGGGGATTTTAACCTAGCTTATATACCTTCCTCATATGTCCCCAATACTAAAGAATTGTTTGATCTTCAAGAAATGCAGTCACTTTTTAATTTAGGATATACCCAAGCACTGCGAGGGTATGATTGGAAAAAAGAGCCTCCCGGGTTAAATGAATAAAATATAAGTAGTATGTTACAAAAGCGAAAATGAGTCAGGTGACATGAAAAGCCCATAGAGCCTTGATCTGGGGTTGGTAGCGGTGTGGCAAGCGGCAGGAAACATCAAAATTTCAAAGGGGGCAGTCCCCGCTTTTGAGGGAATTCAGAGGGATTTTCCCGTAGGCGCAGAGAGTTGTGGACCGGGATCAAGCCTGAACTTTTTTGAAAATCCTCTGC
>DKEN01000092.1 GCA_002452515.1 Spartobacteria bacterium UBA6821
ACCACAGAGAGGGATCCAAGGGCCACCCAAGGTGGGATAAAGTAGAAGAGTAGTGGTATTCCGGTGATGCTTTTAGGTTTTATGCACGTCGAACTGCAAAAGGGTGGTGAGTTCAGCAGCTGAGGCTCTTGGATGGAAAGAGTCCTGACTCTGTGCAGGCGGGTCTTTTTTCAGGGATCAGGGGCTTGTGGTAGTTGACAGTTCCATGATTGGATGGCCTAGTCAGCTTCGGGATAAGAATATTCTTGCTACAGGCCTTCATCCGTACGAAACAAGGCTTCCTTTATGGCACCAACCCCTAAAAATACCCGGCAACTCAATAAAGAGGAACGCATTCGTCGCATTGCCGGGATGACCAATGGGAAGTTTGTCTCCTCGAACCAGGTTGCCGATGTTCTCAAGCTGATTATCGAGCCGGACGACATCCTCTGTCTTGAGGGAGACAATCAGAAACAGGCCGATTTTTTTGCCAACCAGCTGGCGACACTCGACATCAAGGATCTTCACGACATCCACCTCGTGATGTCCTGCATCACGCTTCCGGCGCATTTGGAGCTCTTCAAGAAAGGGGCTGTGAAGCAGGTGGACTTTTGCTACGCCGGACCGCAGGGACAGGCGGTTGCGGAACTGCTGGCCGAAGGAAAATTTCCGATCGGAGCGATCCACACCTACAACGAACTTTACGCCAGGTATTATATGGACCTGACGCCACGGGTCGCCCTCATTGCGGCGGTGCAGGCGGATCGTGCAGGTAATTTGTACTTGGCTGCCAACACAGAGGATACGCCTGCCATCGTGGAGCCCACCGCATTCTCGAACGGCATTATCTTTGCCCAGGTAAATGAGATAGTGGACTCGATTCCCCGCATTGATATTCCAGCCGATCAGGTGGATCTGATTGTGGAGGCACCCTATCCGATGCACCTGACCGCGCTCTTTACCAGGGATCCGGCGGCAATCACCGAGGTACAGATCCTGATGGCGATGATGGCGATTCGCGGCATCTACCAAGAATACGAGGTGCAATCGCTCAACCACGGTGTCGGGTTCAACACCGCAGCGATCGAATTGCTGCTGCCAACCTACGGCGAGGAACTCGGACTGAAGGGTAAAATCTGTAACTATTGGATGGTCAACCCCCTGCCAACGATGATCCCTGCCATCGAGTCCGGCTGGGTCAAAAGCGTGTTCTCGGTCGGAGGTGAGGTGGGCATGGAACGCTATACCGCTGCCCGCTCGGATATTTTCTTCACCGGTCGTGATGGCAGCTTTCACTCGAATCGCCCGATGGGCCAGCTCGCCGGACACTATGCCATCGATATGTTCATCGGGGCCACTCTTCAAATCGACATCAACGGTAACTCATCGACCGTTTCAAAAAAGCGAATCACCGGCTTCGGCGGAGCACCGAATATGGGGTGTCAGCCTATGGGCCGTCGTCATCCAACAAAAGCATGGCTCAAAGTGGGAGCGGAGTCGAATCCCGGTCCGGGTGCGATTCCCGGACGGAAACTTGTCGTTCAGATGGCCGAAACATTCCAATCTGGTCGTGTGCCGACATTCGTTGAAGAACTCGAAGCGCAAGATCCCAATATCAAAAAGGCGTTGCACGGAGTCGCTCCCGTCATGATTTACGGGGATGATGTTACCCATGTTGTGACCGAAGAAGGGATCGCCAACCTTGCCGCCTGCCGGACGATTGAGGAGCGCCAAGCTGCTATCCGGGGGGTTGCAGGCTACACACCGGTGGGCTTGAAACGTAACATGAAGGAAACCCAGGAACTTCGTGCCCGAGGCATCATCCGCTTGCCAGAGGACTTGGGGATCTCTCCTTCGAGCGTGAGCCGAAGCCTTCTTGCCGCACAGGACATCAAGGGACTCGTCCGCTGGTCGGGCGGACTCTACGACCCGCCATCGCAATTCATCGACTGGTAACCAGACAACCTTCATGGAAAAATTCGACAAGACCTTCCCCTCAAAGTCCTTCTCATGGCCTCCCGACAAGGAGTGGGCGATTGCCGGCGTTGTCGGTTCGGGCAACCTCGAAGTCCTTTTTGAGCGCAATACCGAAAGTCCCAACACAATGGAATGCCATGTGGAATCTTCGATTCCAGGATATGAGGATTCCTGGCTTGCCGCATTGGAAGACTTTGCCGCCAACTATCCGGCGGGAGGCACGAAGGTGACCATTCACGATCAAGGAGCCGCTCCCATCGTTGTGACATTTAGACTGCGCCAGGCCTACGACCATCTCCTCCAAAAAATTTCATGAAACGCGCCAGTCTCTACCACGAACAAACCGCTCGGAAGCGTATTGCTTCACTTGTCGATCCTGGCTCGTTTACAGAATTGCTTCCTCCTCCGGAGCGGGTGGTGAGCCCTTATCTTCCGCTGCTTGATATTCCGGTTTCCTTCGACGACGGCCTTGTGATCGGGCGCGCCACGCTCGGCGGCAAGCCGGTTTATCTGGCCGCCCAGGTCGGACAATTTGTCGGAGGATCGGTCGGCGAGGTTCACAGTGCCAAACTCACGGGGATTCTCAAAGCCGCTGCGCGTGATGCCATTCCGTGTCTCCTTCTTGTCGAAAGCGGTGGGGTGAGGCTGCACGAAGGCTCTTCNNGTTCAGGGGAAATTGGAATTTCAGAAGCAATGCGTGCTGTTTTCGAGTGCCGTGCCAAGGGGGTGCCGACAATTGCCGTGATCGGTGCCGATATTGGTGCCTATGGCGGAATGGGCATTCTGGTGACCTGTTGCGATTTCCGCATCATGACCGAACATGGTCGTCTCGGGATCTCCGGTCCCATCGTCATCGAAAAATGGATGGGCAAACAGGCTTATGATTCCTCGAACCGTGCGCTGGTCTGGAAGACAAGTGGAGGAAAAACCAAGTATCTTCTCAACGATGCCGATGTGCTGACCCATGACGATTCCGCCTCTGTGGGAGCTGCCATCGGGGAACTTCTCTCCAAGTCCCAACCGATCACCCTGGGGGGCCTTAAAACCCGTCAGCAGGAGCTTGAGAAGCGACTTGGTGATTTCGGAAAGACGAGTGATCCCGAAGAGATCTGGAAGGCTTTTGGGATTGCGGATATCGGAGAGGCCTCCTTGGCTTCCGGTCCAGAGTTTGTCGCACTTGCCAAAAGAAAAACCCCATGAACACGAGCAATCCAAACGACCTTCTGGCGAGATTTTTTGGCGAATCGGGCAAGACACTTCTTGTCAAAGATTCCTTAATTACGGGATACGCCCAAGTCCTCACGCAGAATGTCGCTGTGATTGGCACTTGCGACGGCACCTATATTGACAATGCCGCCGCATTGCGGTTGGCATCCCTTGTGATCGATTGCATCGAAAATCATCCTCAAATGCCGATTGTGATGCTTGTGGATAGCGCCGGCCAGGAACCGAGTCGAACTTGTGAAATGCTCGGACTGGCCAGCTTTTTCGGTCATCTGCTGAGCTGCTTGCAACTGGCTCGGCAGAACGGTCACAAGCTCATTACTATTGCCACCGGCAAGGCGATTGGTGGAGCCTTTATTTGCTACGGCATGTTTGGCGACCGCATTGAGGCGCTTGATTCCGCCAGCGTTGGGCTCATGCCCATTGAGGCGATGTCGGCTGTCACTAAAATTCCGGCAGCCACTCTTACAGCGCTTTCCAAGACCATGCCTGCTCTCGAGTTCGGTGCCGAGCCGTTTGCTCTGCTTGGTGGCGTGGATGAAGTCTGGTCAGCTGACGTCAATGTTCCCGAAAAGCTTGCGGCCGTGATTTCCTCGTCAACTCAGGAGGATCATCGTGCCGAGCTTGGTAAGAAGCGCGGTGGCCGCAAATGGGCGTTCGATGTCCAGAACCGCGTTCTTGCTGAGTCGGCCAAATGATGGATCTTCACCGCCACACTCTTGTGTGGCTGACCAAGTCTCCACAGCCGGAGCTGGAGCGGGATGTTGTAGAAAGTGATCATTGGCATCGGCAGGGCAGACCCTTTGTCGTTTGCCGTCAGCAAGGCGATCCAGATCGTCTCTCCCTGGGGTTTTGTCTGGTAGCGAAGCAGAGGGATTCCAAACCTCGGCGTTTCGCCGTGCAGACTTTGCGGGAAAACATTCTGCGCGTGGAGAATCCCCCTTCTCTTTTTGAAGTCGTCCACTCTAATGCAATCGCAGCACCGACGACTCTTCGTAAACTCTCGCAGGAGGTGGTGAGCGCTGGATTGGATGTCCACGTTTTTGGAAGCTGGATGTGGCAAATGCTCACGAGAGATCCGTATGCGAGTGCGTCTTCCGATCTGGATATCCTCATCAAGGTCGGTACCAAAGCTGAAGCCAGCCGGGCGATCACCTTTCTGAAACAAGAGGCCTCGGAGCTTCCGTTTTCAATCGATGGCGAGCTTTCTATTCCGAGACTGGGCGAAGTTCACTGGCGGGAATATTGCAGTGATGCTCCCTCGCTCCTCTTCAAATCACTTACGTCAGTCCAAATGATCAGTCGGGGGGACATCTGGAAATGACCTCCTTCTCCGAATCTCCCGAGACTTTTGAAGCAGAGGATCTTTCTCTGGCCCGCTCGGCGGTATCGGCCCTCTTACAGGAACTAGAAGCCTATCCGAAACCCGGTCTTGTGAGTCGGGTGGATTCCGGGGCGCATGCCGACATGGACTACGATCTGATGAGTCATTCCGCTCATGCGCTGCTTCTCCCATTTGCAAAAATCGCCGCTGCCGGTCGGGCACAATCTTTCTTCCAAGACTCTCTCATTCCCCTCGGCCTTGCCGCTGAAAAGGAGATGTTGCGTGCGACCAATGGCGTCAATACGCACCGTGGGGCCATCTTTTCGCTTGGAATGCTCGTGGCCGCTCTGTCGTGTGCCAAATCCGACGGAAAACCGATGACACCTGAGAGGGTGCGTGAAGTGCTTTTTGAANNAGAGAGGAGGCAGCGCGCGGTTTTCCCGGTGTTTTTGAAATCGGTATTCCATCCTATGTTGAAGCTATGTCGTTAGGGTTGGATGAGAATACCCGGTGCATTCATACCCTCTTTGCCATCATGGAAAGAGTGGAAGATACCAATGTGATTTTTCGCGGAGGTCCGGAATCAGGAGTCTTTGTCAGACAATCCGCCAAGGATTTTTTTGAGCAGGGGG
>DKEN01000064.1 GCA_002452515.1 Spartobacteria bacterium UBA6821
TGCGATTAAACCATCATTTCCCCAGAGTAAACCGGACAAAAAAAGGGACGCCATCCTCAAAAGAGCACTTGACCTTGTCACTTTTCGAGAACAGGTTGCCAGAGACAGTCACTCCAACCAACAGAAACACCAAAACCATTACCCTATGAAACAAATCAAAAACATCACCAAACGATTTGCGGCATTCACCCTGATCGAGCTTTTGGTCGTTATTTCGATCATTGCAATCCTTGCCTCGCTTGCACTTCCCGCAGTGACCGGCGCTCTCGTTAAGGGACAGATCGCCCAGACAGTGAGCAACTACCGCCAAATCTTTGTGCTCACCCAGAGTGCCTCTCTTGATAACCAGACGGCCGGCGGATCAGGTGCATTCCCCGGAGATGTTTCCAATAGTGTTCAAAACTGGAGCAATGCCTTGGTTCCAGCCTATTGCTCTGTTGCAACTTTAAATGCCATGGGCTCAGTGAAGGGTCAAGCTACCAACACAACCGTCTGGTATGTGCATTCCGCCGATGATCCAGCAAGCGTCTTTATCAGCACCGCCGGCATTGCGGGAAATGGGACGAATCTCACTTTTGCCACGACGGGACCTTATGGAAGTAAAGGCGGCGCCTTTGTCACCCTCGGCGGATCTGCCGTCAGCATCAATGGCTCCAACTCACCCTCTCTAAGCAATGGGATGGCATCGATCGGCACAAACATCAGTTCTGCACCTTTCTAAGAAAACAGTATTTCGGTATTTAAAAGGGGGAGCCTTCTGGCTCCCCCTTTTTTTGTTAGAATCCCTAACAATTGTAGATTTTTGATTCGCAGACAGCCGAATGTTTTTTGATTAATTAAGGAAAGATAAGTATTAATTTACCAAATTTTATTGGCAATTTAGAGAAAATCGGTCATATTCTCTGTATGAGGGAGTTCCAATCACGGGCATCTCAGGGAAATGTCAGTAATTCGCCGATGCGAAGAAGGAAGGGATTTACCCTTTTTGAAATCGTCGCTGTGATGTCGATCATGAGCCTGATGATGTGGTTCACGATTCCCGCGTTACAGAGTGTCGATGGGGCGAAAAATCTGACGGCCAATGCAACCGCGATTCAACAGATTCTCTCTCAGGCAAGGGCTCAAGCCATGCTTCGGAATTCCTATGTCTATGTTGGCTTTTATGAGTCAGACGCTTCTCAGCCGGATACTCTACGCCCGGCACCGGGTGGAACGGGACGACTCTGGGTGGGAGTGGCAGCAAGTAAGGATGGAACCCAGGGTTATGATATGACAAACAGTGCTGCATGGAATGCCACCAATCTCACCCCTGTCGATAAATTGCATTATTTTGACAATCTCCACCTGACCACAAACGCCTCTTTCTATTCCTCGAACATGCCTGTCAACACCCTGAGTCCGGCGGGAGATCCCTCGGCCACAAACACCCCGTTTGGCTGGCCGGTTGAAAACTCCAATTCCATCACCCAATTTTCCACCGGGGTCATTCAGTTCACTCCTCAAGGCACGGCCATGCTTCCCGGCTCTTCGACGGCTCCAGAATATCTTCAGATCGCCCTGATCCCGACTCATGGGAAACTTCTGCCAACCACCAGTTCCAATGCAGCTGTCATCCAAGTGGATGCCATTACCGGATCAGTCACCACGTACCGTCCATAAACCTTCAAACTCCAAAAAAATATGAAAATTGAGAAACAGAAACCATCAAAGGCTTTCACGCTCGTGGAAGTTTCGGTCGCCATGGGGGTCGCANNCCGTCTGCATGTTTTCCCTGCAGGCGCTGATTCCCTCCACGCTCAAACTCGCCAATAACGCCTCAGATCAAACTGCGGCGACCACCATGATCTCCTCGATCACGCAGGATCTACGCAATACTCCAGCAGGCAGCAATGTCTCGCCCGGATTCGGCATCCCGATGCCTAATCTCAACAGCACCAACTCCACCCTGCTGACCTCGACCAACTTCTACCTTGCCGAGGACGGACTTGGGGTCCTTCTTCCCACACAGGCCAGATACGCCGCCACGGTGACGCTGAGCAATGCGGCTGCGGCCACGGTCACCTCGCTGACAACAGCCCGGATCAAGGTTTATTGGCCCGCCACTGTCGCCGCAAGCAATGCCCAGGGTTCCGTGGAAACAGTTACCTTCTTTAACAGGCAATTTCAGCGGGGCGGCACCTATGTGGCGAAAAACAGCTCTACCGTCACCACTCTGACAGGGGGCCCCTTCACCTGCAACGGGTACAATCAGTACGGGTATAACTGCAACGGTTATGATCAGCACGGCTTTGATTGCAACGGCTTTGATTGCAACGGCTATAACAGGGATGGCTTCGATCACTACGGCTTTGATTGCAACGGCAATCACGAGGGTTGCAAAAATTCTCGTGATAATGGCGAGGGGGATGACGACTGAGCGGGATACCCGCTCGGAGGATGGTTGCCGAGGTTTTACCTTGTTGGAGATGGTCGTGGCACTGGCCGTGTTGGCCGTACTAGTGGTTCTGTTGGTGCAAGTCATCAACGCCGTCTCCGACGTGGTCAATAAAGCCAGTGAACGGGTGCAGTGCGATCTAGAGGCACAGACGGTCTTTGACAGGCTTTCTGATGATATCGCGCAGATCATCAACCGTCCTGACGTCGATGCGCTGTTTCTTGGTCTCTCCACCAACTCGCCTGGAGCCGACAATAATGACCAGATCTATTTTTACACCCAAGGATCGGGGTTCTCGACCAATACGACGAATCAGAGTCCGGTTTCCCTGATCGCCTATCAGGTTAATAACGCGCACCTTCAACGCCTCGGCCTCACCAGGGGATGGGATGATCTTTCCTATGTCACCCCATCCAATGCCCAAACCACATTCGTTGCGACGGCTCCCTTGCAAAATTTTGGCACCGCGTCCAACTACTTCCATACCATCGCCCCATCGGTCTTCCGCATGGAAATCACGCTCCTGATGAAAGCGGGGACCATCAACGCCGATGGCACCACCAACGCAATGAACTCTTACGCCAATCTGACCAACAGTACCAATCCCTGGCATGGACTAACCAATGTCATGGCTGTTGTCGTTGCTCTTGGCCTGCTGGATCAAACAAGTCGCCAGATCGTGACAACTCAACAACTCAAAGACCTAGCTCTCACCCTGCCTGATGCAAGCACCAATGGAGGAATTTCCATTCCAACCTGGACCAGCTTGGCGATGACGGCCACCAATATCCCGCCGGCCGTCCGCTCAGAAATCCGTATCTACCAGCGTTCTTTTCCCGTGAAGCGATGAAGGGGAACCTCGTTCCAAATCCCCGAAGATTTGTTGGATCCTCGCGCGATGGGGTAGCCCTGATTATCGTGCTGGTACTGCTCGTCATGCTCTTCCTGCTGCCACTGGCATTTTTTTTGCAGAGCACGGTACAGCAGAAGATTTCCAGTGACAGTTCCACCACATCACTGGAATCCACCCTGGCCGAGGGAGCCATCGAAAGCATCATGAGCGATCTGGCCCAGGAGATCACCTTGGGCTCCGCGGCAAGCAACAATGTGGTCACTAATCTTGTGCTCGGCATGGTTTATACCAATCCCATCTACTACCCTTTAACGAGTACGAATGCCGTCCCTGTACTCGCGGGATCCTCGGGCACCAATGGTTTGGAAAATTTGCTGAAGCGAAGCGCCTACGGTATCAGCAATTATCCCGGGGCAACCTGTTGGGCGGTTTCCAGTTCCACAACCAATCAATCCCTAAATGGATATTCCGTGCCACTGGCCCGATGGAACAAGCATCTGCTCATCGCCCGAGCCAATACCAATAGTGCCACCGACACCACGCCAACCAGTTCCTTCACTCCCCCCGACTGGGTTTTGATCGGCCGGGATGGCTCGACACCGACAACCTGGAGTAACTCCCTGCTCTGGTCGACAACGAATGCGTCCACCGTGATCGGGCGTTACGCCTACGCCATGTATGACGAGGGTGGATTGCTGGATGCCAACGTGGCGGGCTATCCGGTCGGCCTTGACACTCTTTCACCCTCACCGGTTCCCGGAAAAGATGGTCCCTATTTCGCGGATCTCACACAGATCGGCCTGACTACCAATCAGATTAACGCCCTGGTGGGGTGGAGGAATTATGCTAGTGCCAATGCAAGCGGCAACTTTCCCAACTACACGATCGCCGACAGCGGCACCAATTATGCCCAGGGAGCGTTGAAAAATGACAATGGCTTCATGCAGACATGGAATACCAATGTCTCCAGCGTCAACACCAATAGAACAGACCATCAGTTTTGTAGCCGCCAGGAACTCATTTCTCTGCTGATCCAGAGTGATCCCGCCAATGTGCCGACCGCCCTAAACGCGCTCTGTTACCTTGGAAATTTCTGCCGGGATATTAATCAGCCTGCCTTTGCCCCAGCTACCAACAGGCCGAGGGTCGGCACCAATGACGATACGATCAACCCCCCTTTTCTGAGCATTTCGGTGAACACCACAAACTTCACGCGGGATGATGGGGAGCTTGCAACAGTGGGAGACCCCTTGGTCAAATACCGCTTCCCTCTCGACACACTCTCCTGGATTACTTACGCGGGACCAAGCAGCACGGCCCTCGCTGCAACCAATGCCACTAATGCCAGTCTGAGGAATGCCTATCTCGCCGACGGCATTTCCCAGAATTTTCTCAATTACGGTACCCCGTACAACATCACCAACTATTACGGACTGACTTGGAACACCAATGGTTACTGGATCTATGGCGTTCTCAGTACCAATCCATCAGTCACAAATCAGTTGGTCACCAATCAGCCGATCATGACTCTCGCTCAAGTCGCTGTAGCCGGACGCGAGCCAAACTTTTTCGAGCTCCTGAAAGCCACCATCACGTACGGCTCTCTGGGAAAGGCATATTCCACGAACACGAACACCACCATTCCGGAGGGATATAACGCAATCTATGACAACTGGACGGACGCCCAAATCATCCAAATTGGCGCCAATATCATCGACCAGTTTGATTACGATTCCTACCCCACCAGAATCCGTTTCTGCGATGGCATCACCTTCGGCACCAACACCAGTGTGGAAATTCGGGGTGTAGAGGATCTCCCCTACCTCTATCGGGTGCGTGAAGGAAAAATCATGATCACCAATTCCTCTCCCTCTGTCAGAGCCCTGCCGATGACTACCAACGGTTGGCCCACGACCAGTGGTGGTTATGGAGTGGTTCTTCAAGAGCCGGAAATCTGGAATCCCCATGGCATGCGCTCTCCGACAAACAGTTATCCTGGACCAACCAACTTCCGGCTGCTGGCCATCACCACCGATCCCCTTACGGCATCAACCAACGGAAATACGCCCTCGACGAACTACACCATCGGAGCAGCTTGGATAACGCAGGGAAACCACACGATCACCTGGACCAGTACCGCGACCAATCTGAACTCTAACAATGCCCTGCTCTCCTTCCGCATTCCCACAAATTGCCAGTATCTCTTCCGGGAACCGACCCTCCTGATCAAGCCGAACATCCCCGCAAACTCCAGTCTTTCCGGCTCTGCAACATACACATTGGGCCCGACAAATGTTGTTACCAGCGCCTATCAGTATGGAGCGGTTGGAATTCCCGACAACCGCTTCTACATTGGCATTCCCATGGGAACAGTTCCAATGGCTCTCGCAGGAACTTTCTATCAGAATGACATTGGTACAAACGTTCCAAATACCCTCTTCGGAACGGCTGGCATCGCCCCGACCGGATATGTCTTTTACCTGACCAACGGCATTGCCACTGACCCGCGCGTGACCTATTTGCTCCAGTGTCAGGATGCCAACAGCAACTGGGTTACCTATGACGAGAAGTACACCTATGTAGCCAACGCCACCACCGGCTACAGCGTTCCCAACACGGGGACAAATACGAATTCGGTCACCTTCCAATACAATCAGAACAAGACGTTCCTTACCGACTCCAACATCACCACCACAAACTGGTCGAAAAATGCCATCGGCAGCGAATGGTGCGTCACGGCCATTGACCCGAGAACAAGCCGTTTCGGGATGCTTTTTGCAGGTGCTAACGGGAGCACCAATTCGAGCTATTCTTTCCCACTGGGAGCCGCCCTCGGTCTGTACAGCACAAATTATGCACCTCTCTACACGGGAGGATGGGCCGCTTCGATAGGCACCCCCATCACCAATTCCTTCATGCAAAATGCTGCGCAACAAAATGCGGTGCTAACCGCCCGTCCTGATGCGTACGCAGGGATGATCCTAAGTTCGAACAACACTCTCCCTGCGACGAACGGCTGGTATCCTGCCAACAATAGCGTGATGCGCCCAGGACTCTTTGCCCAGAACAACCCGAATATCACGACCGCATCCACCAACCGCTTTAGCCGCGATCCGCAGTCACCCAGTTTACCACAACAGTTCTTCGCTGATGATGACGGCGTGGTCAGGCGCGGGATGAGCGCCTTTGTCCCTTTCAGTAATTCGGTCTCCGCTGCACCCGCCACCACTCCCCCTCCCTCCTCCAACTTCCCCTCGGGTCTGCCATTACTGCCCGCCTATTCTTTCAACAGTTCCGGAGTCGTCTCCGCGATCAGCAGCGGAAACAACGGAATGAACGAATACCTGGGACGTCCCGTCATGCTGAACCGCCCGTTCCATTCGGTTGCCGAACTCGGTTCTGTTTTCTCGGGTACTCCCTGGAGGAATCTCGACTCCTCCACCCCTGAGAGCGGAGGGGCCGCACTGCTTGATGTCTTCAGCGTTAACGACACCACGGATTCCCTGGCCCTCTTCGCAGGCAAGGTGAATCTTAACACGCGTCAGATTCCCGTGCTGCAGGCTATCCTAGCCGGAGCCTACAAAGAGGAGTTCAATCCGACCAACTCTCTGGTCAATTCTGTTATGAGTAGCACCCTTGCCAATGCCATGGCTCAGGCTTTGGTTCTCCGTACGCATGGAACCAACTCCTCGGCGGGCCCGTTGGTCAACATCACCGAACTGGTTGGAAAATGGTACTCCGCCAATACGGTCAGCGGCACCTCCTACACGAATGGCAGCACATCCTACATCGGTTTCAGCGATGACCAGACCACCGCGATCACCAATGATATCTCAGCGGTTCTCAGCAACGCGGCTCTGGGCACCGACCCTGAAACTCGTGTCCACCGTCTTCGCGACGCCACCATCCGCGCGCTTTCCTCCTCTGGCCAGACTCGCGTTTGGAATCTATTGATCGACCTGGTTGTCCAGCCGGGACGCTATCCCAAGAGTGCCACAGGATTTAATAATTTCGCCGCAGATGGCGAGGTGCATCTCTGGATTCACCTCTCCATCGACCGCCTCACTGGCAAGTTACTCGACCGTCGGGTGGAAACACTCAAGGAGTAAGGAGTCCTTGTGAGGAAACAACCCTCACTGGGCCTAATGCATATCCTGCATGCCGCTGACAATGCCGATGAGCGGAAGGAAAAGCGCCACCACAACGGTTCCTATCATCAACGCCAGAAACACGATCATGATCGGCTCCATCAGGGATGTCAGTCCTGCCACTACGGTATCCACCTCCTCGTCAAAAAGATCCGCAACCTTTAGCAGCATTCTGGGCAACGATCCGGTTTCCTCCCCGACCTGCACCATTCCCACCACCATGATAGGATAGGCTCCAGAGGCAGCCATGGCGTCACGGATGCTTTCGCCTCCCTTCACATTGGTGTAGATCAGCGCAATTGCATCGGCAATCACCTGGTTCCCCGCAGTTTCCCTCGCATTGTTCAATGCCTGCAGGATCGGTACGCCGCTCAGCATCAAGGTGCCGAGTGTTCGACAGAATCGGGCAATGGAACTCATGCGGACTAAACTGCCGAACATCGGCATCCAATAGAGGAAACGGTCAAGAAAGGTTCTCACGGCTGGATTTTTGAGTAACGTGGCGATCAAGGGCTGTGCTACCGCGATGAGAATCAGGATCAAGATGACGTGATTTTTCAGCATGTTGCTCCCATCCACCACCATTTGGGTGAGGAATGGTAATGGCCTGCCGCCAAGCATGTCGGCAAAGATTTTCTCGAACTTCGGGACGATGAATATCAAGAGTCCGATCACGATGGAAAGGGTGATGAAGAGCACAATGCACGGATACATCATGGCGCTTTTGATTTTCCCATTGAGTTTCTGGGCTTTTTCGGTGAATTCAGCCATCCGGTTCAGGATCACATCCAATACACCACCCAACTCACCCGCCTTCATCATTTGCACATAGAGATGATTGAAGACTTTGGGGTGATGCTCCATCGCCTCACTGAGTGATTCCCCCGACTGGATCGCATTCCGGATCTGGATCAACACACTTTTGAACAATCCCTCCGGTTGCTGACTTTCCATCATCTCAATCCCTCTGAGCAAGGGGAGTCCGGCATCCAGAAGGGTCGCCATCTGACGCGTGAAAATCATGATCTCCTTATCCGGAACCTTCCTTTGCTTAAAGAGTCCGAAGAAAAAAATATCTCTTTTGGAGGACTTTTTTTTGTGCTCAATACCAAATCGGGAGTCCTGCAGGACCTCGATCTTTTTCGGGAACAAATCTTGTTTTCTAAGCCCGTCGATCGCCTCCTCTTCACTGAATGCATTGATGGAGATGTGCACCTCCACACCAGAGGAATTCAGTGCCCAACATGAATAGAGAATCGGTTGCATCAATCAGCCAACCTTTCTCTGTGGGTGGATGAAGAACCAGAAAAAAATCAGCCATTTGTCCTGTAGCAGCCATCATGGGATGAACTCACCGCTTCCCTAGCTTCACTCACTTCACAAAAGCACTCCTTTCTTGTTTTCCAGTTTTAGTGTACAGTTCGTGCTCTTAACTTCCAATCCCATGGCCTCCACATCAAAATCCAAGTCCAAAACACGCAAAATCTCCTCTCCTCAAGAGCGTGGTGTTGTCATGAACGGTGCGGAAATTGTGGTCTCCTCCTTGGAGCGAGAGGGAGTGAAAGTCATTTTTGCCTACCCAGGCGGCTGTTCGATGCCCCTCCATCAGGCCCTCACAAAATCCAAGATCCGCACCATCCTGCCACGGCATGAACAGGGTGGAGGTTTTGCCGCCGAGGGCTACGCCCGCGTGACCGGCAAGGCGGGGGTGTGCATGGCCACATCCGGACCTGGGGCCACAAACCTCGTGACCTGCATCGCCGATGCCTACATGGACTCCGTGCCGCTGGTGGCGATCACCGGGCAGGTTCCCCAGGCAATGATCGGACGCGGTGCCTTTCAGGAGACCGATTTCTTTGGCATGACCCTCCCTGTGGTGAAGCACAGCTACCTCGTGTGGGATATCAACGATATCCCGCGTATCATTAAGGAGGCATTTTACATCGCCGAGTCCGGCCGCCCCGGTCCCGTGCTCATCGATATTCCCAAGAATATCCAGATGGCCACAGCCCACCCTGTCTTTCCAAAGAGCGTTTCGCTACGCGGTTATAATCCCGTGCGCCATGCTGATGACCTTGCCCTTCAGGAAATGCTGGGTCTGATCGCTTCGGCGAAAAAGCCGATGATCTATTGCGGAGGTGGCGTGATCTCCGCGGAGGCTTCCAAGGAGCTTCTGGAGTTTGCGGAACGCACCCAGATCCCAGTTGCCACCACGCTTATGGGAATCGGCTGCTTCCCTGAAACCCACGATCTCTCGCTCAAGTGGCTCGGCATGCATGGCACGGTCTATGCAAACAATGCCGTGAACGAGGCTGACCTGCTGCTCGCTATCGGCGTGCGCTTTGACGACCGCGTGACCGGCAAAGTCGAGAAATTCTGCGAGCACGGCACAATCGTCCACATCGATATCGACAACTCGGAGATCAACAAGAACAAGGCTGTAAAACTTCCTATCCTCGGGGATGTGAAGGATGCGTTGACCCGCCTGAACCGAGAACTCGACCGCGTCGGTGAGAAACCGGTGAAAACTGGCCATACCCGTTTCCCGGCCTGGTACAAGCAGATTGCCAAGTGGAGGAAGGATCACCCGCTCAGCTACAAGGACACACCCGATGCCATCCAGCCGCAGTATGTGATCGAGCTTCTGATGGAACTCACCAAGGGAGAGGCCATCATCGCAACCGGTGTGGGCCAGCACCAGATGTGGGCTGCACAATTCTATAACTTCACGGAGCCACGCACGCTGGTGACCTCGGCAGGTCTCGGTTCCATGGGCTTCGGCTATCCTGCCGCACTTGGTGCCAAGTTGGGACGGCCTGACAAGCAGGTGGTCGATATCGATGGCGACGGTTCCTTCCTGATGAATGTACAGGAACTGGCGACGGCTCACATTGATGGCATTGCTCCCAAGGTGATTATTCTGAACAACCAGTATCTCGGCATGGTGATGCAGTGGGAAGATCGTTTCCACGACAGTAACCGGGGACATACCTTCCTAGGCGATCCGAAGGATCGCACCCGGATCTATCCGGACTATCTTGGCATCTGTCAGGGCTTCGGAGTTCCTGCGGAACGCGTGATACACAAGAAGGATCTTCGCGCCGCACTCCAGCGGATGCTTGATTCCAAGGAAACCTATGTGCTCGATGTCATGACTCCCTACACCGAACATGTGTTGCCGATGATTCCTTCAGGAGGAACCTACAAGGATATCATCACGGAGTAGAGGGCCGTATCGTGGCCCAGAAAAAACAGCCTGGCATCGGACTGCTGACCTGTCTGTCACTCGTCACGGCCACGATGGTCGGGACGGGTGTCTACACAAGTCTGGGATTCCAACTTGTGGATCTGCACAGTGGTTTTTCGATCCTCGTTCTTTGGTCCCTAGGTGGACTGATCGCACTTTGCGGAGCACTCAGCTATGCGGAGTTGGCCGTCGCGATTCCCCGCTCGGGAGGAGAGTACACCTATCTCTCCGAGATCTATCATCCTGCTGTTGGCTTCATGGCGGCATTCATTTCCGTCATCGCCGGTTTTGCAGCACCAATCGCCCTCTCGGCGATTGCCTTCGGTAGTTATCTCCAGGCTGCATTCCCGATATTTCCCGCCAAGGCGGCATCCATCCTCGCCGTCGTCCTGATCTCCATGGGCCATTTGCGTTCTCTCCGCCTCAGCGAACTGGTCCAGAATGGAATGACCGGGCTTAAATTCCTGCTGATTGCTTTGTTTCTCGCGATCGGTTTCCGAAATGCAGCACTCCATCCCGCATCGCTCTCGATCTTCCTTCCCACGGCATACTCGCTTCCCGAACTTCTCAGCCCACCTGCAGGCATTGCCCTGATCTTTGTCCTCTACGCCTATTCAGGATGGAATGCTGCCAGCTATCTCGCCGGCGAGGTGCGTGACCGCCAGCGAACCGTGGGGCGCTCCCTCGTGATTGGCACGGTGATCGTGACCCTGCTCTATGTTTCACTGAACGCCATCTTCCTGACAGCGGCTCCTGCAAACGAACTGCGTGGCGTCCTCAATGTCGGCAGTGTTGCGGCAACCCGCCTTCTCGGCCCCATTGGTGGTCGGATCATGTCGGGTATGATCGGTCTCGGACTGCTCGCCTCCATCAGCGCCATGATCTGGGCTGGGCCCCGCGTCACTCAATGTGTGGGGGAGGATTACCGTGTGTTTGCAGAACTCGGTCGGCTTAGTAAGGATGGCATTCCCGTCCGGGCCACACTGGCACAACTTTTTCTTGTGTTGATCCTCATCTCCACCGGATCGTTCGAATCGATCCTACTGTACGCACAGGTTCCCTTGCTGCTCTGTCTCGTGCTCGGTGTCGCCGGAGTATGCGTTCTTAGAAAGCGCGCAGCATCGCTTGAACATCAGACTGATCCGACAGGATTTCGTTGCCCAATGTTCCCGCTTCCACCACTTCTATTTATTTTCTGCACACTGGGCGCCCTGCTCTATTCGGCTCTTAAGCAGCCCGGGATCACGCTTGCCGGTCTTGCAACAATGATTCTCCCCCTGCTGGTGCATCCGTGGATTGCTTCCCGGGGGAAAGACTGAGTAAATTCCGCAATGTTACGTTCTCTGGCCTTCCTGTTGTTGACGGGAGTTTTGCTCGCCCCCACTCTAGCCTCCTCAGTGCAAGAGCAGGCGGCCTTTTTAAGCGGAATGCCCCTCCCTCCAGGCAGTGCACTGACCACTCTTCAGCGATCCCCGGACTACCGCGCCCACCAGAAGGAACTTCAGGAGCAGTGGGCATTCTGCAAACGCCTCCGCTACGAAGCCATGCAACTCTGGGGGAGAGAACACCTGCGTCAAAATATTTCATCCCGTGGCGTCGTCCGCTATCTGTTCGGCGGCCCCGACTTTCTCAACGCCCATGCTTTTTTCCCGGACGCACGTATCTTGGTGCTGGGTGGGTTGGAGCCGGTCGGCGAAGTCCCGGCACCGGAAACACTTGCGCCCGAAACGATGGATGTCGGCCTCAAGGCCTTGCGCGAGGCGCTTCACACCTCCCTTTTCTGCGGCTATTTCATCACCAGCGAAATGAAGCCGCAGCTCCTGCAAGGATCCTTCCGCGGTGTGCTGCCCGTCCTGATGACGGAACTTGCCCTGACAGGGAATCAGATTCTTTCGGTGGAACAGGTGAAACCATTTGGGTCTCCCGGAGTAAAGATTACCTACGCCCGCTTCGATCCAAGATCGGACACACAACCCCAGACCCTCTATTATTTCCAAGCCGATCTCTCCAACGGCCAGGAAGGAAAGCGTTTTCTAGATTGGTTGGGCAATCTCGGCGAAGGAGCTTCCTACCTTAAGGCAGCCTCTTTCCTTCTGCCACTTCCGTCATTCTCCCAAACAAGGGATTTTCTTCTCAAGACGTCAACCCTCATCCTTCAGGATGATTCAGGCATTCCGTTCCCCGATTTTCGCCCCGATCTCTGGAAGATACAGGTTTTCGGTGTCTATACAGATCCGTTGTCGATTTTCAAACTTTCCCGCGATCCCGGACTGACCGCCGCCTATTCCGGGAGTGATTACGCAGGATCTCTTCCCTTTGGCNNATCATGTGAATGCCAGTGACGCCAACCTCCTTCTTGCCACCCGTCTTGACTCTCATTCCGACAGAATAGCCTATCCCTCCGTGATCACTCCGATGCCTGAGGCCACACCCACTCCGAGCCCTAGTCCCAAGCCAACACGCCCCCCCAGACCAACACTGGTCCCGGTCAGGAAAGCCCTTCCGGTCGAAATTCGCAAAGCCCTTCCTGTGGATATTCAGACAACACAACCCCAACCACCAACTCAGCTGCAGCCATCACCCTTGCCTGCTGAGAGTCCTATCCCGTTGCCGAACAGCGAAAACACTCCACTCCCGGAACCCACCGCCCTTCAGAATTTGTGATACCATCATTCTGAGATAGCTGGACTTAATTGCGCGGGAATTTTGGCGAAGGGCAAGGCGGAAAGCCGATGGCTACCTTTAGGTAACCAGAGGAATGACAACGCTGCCATGCGCCAAAAGAACCAGCAAGGGAGTCCAATTAATGATGAATGATGGTATGAGGAAAAAAAGCGTCCACCGTGGTCATGATGACAAAAAGCAATCCGACCACTGCGTTGGTTTCAAAAAAGGCCTTGTTGATCAAGGCCACATCGAGTGTGCGGGCCATCCTGTGCTCGTAGATGAGCAGTAAGGGAACAGGGAGTAGTCCAAGAAAGTAGATTGCACCGAGATGCGCCGATAAACCAAATCCTGCCAGCGAAACCAGCAGGAAAAAGTGAAACACACCAGCTAGCACGAGCGCCCGGGGAACTCCCAACCAGACAACAAGGGAATGAAGCCCCTCTCTGTTGTCAGTCTCCACATCCTGCAAGGCGTAAATAATATCGAAACCGGCAACCCAGCAGAGCACTCCCGCTGCCAGGATCAGCGGTGGAAGAGCGAAGGAACCGGTGACGGCCAGCCACGCCCCGACTGGCGATACCGAGAGGGCAAGCCCAAGAAAGAGTTGTGCGGCATGGGTGAAACGTTTTGTCAGCGAATAGAAGAAGACAATCGCGATTGCGATTGGAGAGAGCAGAAAGCAGATCGGATTGATCAAGGAAGTTGTGGCGATAAAAAGAAGTGCACTGACACAACAGGCAGCGATGGCAGCACCCTTTCCAAAAAGTTGATGTCGCGCCACAGTGCGGGGATTACGCTTGTCGATTTCCCAATCCACAATGCGATTGAAAAGCATTGCTGCAGTCCGGGCAAAAACCATGCAAACTAGGATCAGTCCAAAAATCCTCCACCCCGGAAACCCCCGCTGTGATCTGGCGGCCACAACCATTGATCCCATCGCAAATGGCAGGGCGAAGATGGTGTGGGAGAAACGAATGAAGGTGAGGAAGCGGGAGAGCGGATGCATAGGAACAAAACCTGAAAGCTGAAACTTGAAAGCTGATAAGGGGAAGGCGTGGAACTCAGCAAAGGATGAAATCGGGGGAATTTTTCGGCCTGTTGCTTTTCAGCTTTCAAGTTTCAGGTTTCATCCTTCTCTCGATTTTCTACTTACTCCCCGGCTTCACTGCGTCGACGCCAATCAAATCGGCAGGCAGGGCATCGGCAGGGAAGGTTTCGGGCGTCATCTGCACGAGACTGACAAAGGGACACCCAAAGTCGGGGATCTTCCCCCCACTCCGATCAACGATGGCACCGGCAGCCACAACAATACCCCCATGAGCCCTGATGATATCAAGGGTCTCCTGGACACGTCCGCCGCGTGTGACCACATCTTCCGCGACGATAAAATGTTCTCCCGGATTGATTGTGAAACGCCGCAGCACCAATCCTCCTGTTCCATCTTTTTCCACAAAGATATGCCGGGTCCCGAGATGTCTGGCAACTTCCTGCCCGACAATAATCCCGCCAACCGCCGGTGAAACAACGGTCGCTTTTTTGCCATCCGTATCGGTGGCGAATGATTTTAGCTTTTCAGCCAACTCCCCGCAGACAGATGCGGCGATGGGAGCGTCCTGCAGAAGCAGGGCACATTGAAAAAACTCCCGGCTGTGCAGCCCGGAACGGAGAATGAAGTGACCTTGTAGCAGGGCACCAGTTTGTTTGAAGAGTGCAAGAATATCGCTCATGAGAAAAAACTGAAGGTTATTAGGCTAACGTCTTGTGGAGTAACAGACTGATGAAGCAGAAAAAGATGAGAACGGAGGCCATTTAAATTTCATCCTTCCAGCGGAAAGCCGGGAGCGCCGATGAAGGAGAGTCCGCGTTCCTGTCGGTCGAGAAATTCCCTGGCCAGCAGGCGATAGGCGGTGGCGCCAGGTCCCTTTGAATCATATTCCAGAACGGTCTGACTGAAGCTGGGGGCCTCACTGATCCGCACCGAACGCGGAATGGAAGTATTAAAGACGACTTCCTCGAAATGAGCGCGCACATCACGAACAACGGCGGCGCTTAAATTGGTCCGCACATCGAGCATGGTCATGAGCAATCCGCACATCGCAAGGGAGGGATTGGCCCCGGAGTCTCGGATCTGTCCCATGACACCGACCAGTTTTCCAAGTCCTTCCAGCGCGTAATACTCGCACTGGATGGGAATCAGAAGTTCATCGGCAGCCGAGAGCGCATTGGTCATGAGGATGCCAAGAGACGGAGGGCAATCCAGAAAGATGTAGGCGAAGCGCCCGGAGTCACGCACCGACTGGATTACACGGCGCAACTGGGTGATGTGCTCTTCCATGCGAGCCACCTCAATTTCCGCTCCTGCGAGGTCAAGGTCTGCCGGAATCCCAAAGAGATTCGGCAGGCGGGTTTCCTGAATCAACTCTTCCAGGGGCGTCTGACCGATCATGGCGGTGTAGAGACTATGCTCGGGTGCCGTTTCCAGCCCGAGGGCACTGGAGGCATTCCCCTGGGGGTCGAGATCAAGCAACAGGACGGAATGCCCCTCGGCGGCGATGGCGGCGGAGAGGTTGACCGAAGTGGTGGTTTTTCCGACGCCTCCCTTCTGGTTGGCGATGGCGATGACTTTGGTCTTCATGATTTAGGCTGTAGGCGATGAGGCTGCAGGCTGAAAAAAATTAGGAAAAGCTAAAAAGCTGAAATCAGTGAGAGAAAAACAGGGAACTCACGAACTCAAGAAAGAGAAGGCACAAGGGGAGCGTCTTTATTCAATTTCTTGAGTTTCTGATTAATTCGGTTTTCAGCTTTTCAGTTTGCCGTCCTACCATAGTAGTCGGCAAGCCCTTGCGCCACGGCATCGGCATATTCCCTGTAAATGCTGGGAAGGAGCACCCCTCCCACCTTGCGCACTCCCTTATAATCTCCCAACTGAATGCGGTGAAAGACCGGTGTACTGTTCATCACATACGGTTCGCAATAGACAACCGGACACTCGAACAGCCTGTTGGCCAGAAGGTTGCGAATCCACAAGTAGGGATTTCCCGAGGCGGGGATTGCCTTCCCATTGTGATAGACGAACGGTGGCAATCCTGTCGCCGAGGCAAGTGACCGGGAGACAGATTCCGAGGCACCGAGTTCCTCCTGGTGAGTGCCGCCGAGCAGTTTTATCAGCATACTGTATCTCTCATCCTCGTGCTGCAGTTCCTCCTCCGAGATCGCACCACAGAGAATGAGGTGCAGATGATTCTTGTCGGAAAGACTCGGGTGCGCGGGATCACCCCATTCCTCGGCATTGAAATGAAGGCAGACAACAAGATCGGGACGGATCACCCGGTTCACCAGATCGGCGCGGTTGCGTATCTCACCGACACGGTAAAAAAGCAGTTCGGCCTCGCTCTGCACCGTCTTCTCGGTGGGCGGTTTGCCTTCCTGCTGAAGTGAAGCGGCGGCAACATCTTCCAACCTTCCGGGACGAAGTGACGTGGTCGCACCATTTCTGGTGCGCGTCAGCCAGACCCGGGCACCAAGATCCTGAAGCCGCTGTTTCAGCAACTTCGCGACAATCAGAGTCATTTCTCCTTCCTCGACAGGACGGCTATTGCCGATTTGAAACCATCGCGCCTCCATCTTGGCAAAGGCACCGCCGAGATGACCGGGATCAATCGCAATCCGCATTCCGGCCAACGGCTTTCCAGAGGCTGGAAGCCGCTCGTCACGCCCTTTCCAGTACCGAAGCGGGGCCTTGGGAGCGGTTCCAGGAAGAGCAAGATCCAGCGTGATGAGTGCGGCACCCGGTCCCGGAGAGATCAACGCCTGCGACGGGCTCAGGGTGATCCACTTCCGCCAGGAACCATCCGGCACATAGACCTTCTGAAGCAGATCCTGAAACTCTGCCGCGGTGATCGTTCCTGCATAATGCTGAATGTTGGACCAGTCGGGTTGCGGTGCCAACGGACTGAGGAAGGCCGCCTGCAAAACAGGCCCAAAAGGGATGCCCAAAAGCAGGATTGCCATCAGAGAGACAACGAGGAGGAGGGGAGATTTCTTCACTGGGAATGATTTTTACATCGTCCCGGCGCTTTCCTTCGATAAAAACCGTTGGGTGATCAAAATCCTTTTTCTCGGTGATGTGGTGGGTGAACCGGGTCGTGTGGCGGCATGCCGCACGGCGGAACTCTATCTAGAGCGTGGCGATGCCGATTTTATCGTCGTCAACGGGGAGAACGCCGCCAACGGCCGTGGGATCACTCCGAAACTTGCCATCGACCTGATGCGGAGCGGCATTGCGGTGATCACTTCCGGGGACCATATCTGGGATCAGAAGGAAATTTATCCCTTCCTCTCCACGGAGCCTCGACTGCTCCGCCCGATCAACTACCCCGCCGGCACTCCCGGCGGCGGCAGCATTGTGCTCGACACAGTGCACGGTCCGATTGCGGTGATGAACGTCCAGTGCCGCACCTTTATGGGCAATCCGCTCGAAAATCCTTTCCTGGCCGCCTCCGCCGAGGTGGAACGCCTCCATCAGGAAACCCGCGTGATTGTCGTCGATGTGCATGGCGAAACCACCAGCGAGAAAATCGCGATGGGACGCCATCTCGACGGACTCGTCTCCCTGGTTGTCGGAACCCATACCCATGTGCAGACGGCCGACGAGCGGATATTTCCAAAGGGCACCGCTTTTCTTTGCGATGCTGGCATGTGTGGACCGGAGGACTCCGTCCTGGGACGTGATTATGAAACGGTGGTGGAACGGTTTGTGACCTCCATGCCCTCCAAGCTTCCAGTGGCCCGCGGCCCGATCATGGCCTGTGGCGTCCTTGTCGAAGTCAATCCCGAGAACGGTAGATCCACGGCCATCCGCCGCGTGGTGGAGCGCTATGGAGCGATTTAACCAGGAGAGGAGTTCGGTTAGAAACGCGCTTCCCGAGTGAATCAGGAGTGCTAGCCTTCACCTAGATGCAATCCGGCTTCCCAGCCCCCGAAGAAAAACCCAACGTTGCCATGGCGACGCCACCAGTCGCTTCTTCCTCCGTGGAGGGACGGAGGTCCGTCCTCGCGCTCGACAGTGTCCTTCGTGGAGCTTCGCGTCTGCAGCACTCCCTCGAAAAACGATGGAGACGCATCAGACGCAAGCCGCAGACCATTGCCGAAACCGCCAACCTGCTTCCGACCCTGATCCAGGTGTTGGCTGCCTTCACCCGGATTGACGGCGAAATGCTGGAAGAGGAAATCGACTCCAGCCTTGGCTTCCTGCGCTACGATTACCCGGAGGCTGTCTATTCGGAACTGCGGAAACTTTTCCGACAGGCGCTCGAGCAGCAACAGGATCTTGGCGCCATGGCTGGCAAGCTTGCCAACGAACTAAGTGATGACAGAAAAATTCTGCTCGGAGTCCAACTATTCGACCTCATCAACCGATCCGGCCTCAAGGCCGAACAGGTGGCGGCCTATCATGATTTCATGGGCAAACTCGGCATGGCGGCGCAGGCCATCGACATTGTCTATCAGCTCAATGCCAACGATCAGACTGATCCTGAATTTTTCCACGAGGGGGTATCCCCGCTGGAGATGCTGAGCTTCGGTGATCCGGCACAGTGCGATGTCGCCCTCAAGAATTTCACCTCCGGGGAAAAGCTCCTGGCCTACCGGCATAACGATCTCATCATCCTCAAAAATCTCTCCTCCAAAAGCCTGATCGTGCAGGGTCGACTGCTGAAACCCTCGGAGTTCTGCCGTATCTATCCTGGCCAGCGCGTACTGGTTGGCGAACAGGTCATCACAACTCAGGATCTTGTCTTCTATTTTAACGCCAAGAGGAATGTCACCCTCCCCCATATCTTTGTGGCGATCAACAACGAAGAAGTCAGGCTGGAAAAAGTTCGCAGTCGTGACAGCGATCTCGAAATAGCCTTCGGGCTCAGGGTGCGCGTCAAGGCGATCCAGGATCTCAGGGCGACCTTGTGCGGGATACCTCTGCGAAAGGGGTCGATCGTTGAGGCGCAACTTTCGGACAAGATTCTTTTCCGTGATGGTGGTGAGCTCGATCTGGAGGAATTGAAGAGGCGCGTCGGCTCCTTCGGGGGACGCTTTGTCCTCAAGGGTTCCAAGACGGAATATATCGCCTCCAACAATCCAGCCCGTCTTGAGGATGACGACATCCTTCTCTCCCCTGGAATAGGCGGTGAAGTGACGCTTCGCATCTCCTGTGACTATCAGGACAAGACGGGGCGCGTTGAGGTGCTTCAGGCCGACCGACCGATCGTTGTGCGGGGCATCCCTGTGAGGGGAGCCCTTGATCTTGTTGATGGCGACACGATCCGCATCGATGCGGGTCAGGTTCTGCGCTGCAACTTCACCGACCGGATCATTGAGGAAGAACGGAATATCATCCGCAACCTTGATGTCCGGGATCTTGTCTGCCGCTTCCGCGATGGGGACACCGCCCTCGACAACCTGAGCTTCACCGTGGAACGGGGAGAGATGGTCTGCGTCATGGGTGCTAGCGGCTGCGGCAAGAGCACCCTGCTCCGCGCTCTCTCAGGACTCTTCCCGCCCATCGCCGGAGAAGTGCTTTTTAATAACCGCTCACTTTACAACAACCTCGACGCGCTCCTGCAATACATCACCTACATTCCGCAGTACGATGCTTTCGACGAGCAGCTCACTATTGAGGAAAATCTGAAGTTCGCGGCGGCTATCCGGTCTCCGCATCTCTCACGAAGGGAACGACAGAGGCGTATCGACAGTAAGCTGGCCGAGCTTGGCCTCAACGAACGCAGGAAGGAAGTTGTCGGGGGCACCCATCAGAAAATCCTCAGCGGCGGCGAGAGGAAGCGTCTAAATATCGGTCTCGATATGGTCAGCACCGCCGATGTTTATCTCTTCGACGAGCCGACAAGCGGACTTTCGTCGAAGGACTCGGAACATGTCATCGAGATCATCCGGGGCATGGCCCACAATAAGATCGTGCTGGTGACGATTCATCAGCCGACGTCGAAGATTTTTCAGATGTTCCAGAAAGCCCTTCTGCTCGACAAGGGGGGAAAATTGGTTTTCTTCGGTACTCCAACCGAGATGCTCTCCTACTTCGCCGAGGCGGAGCACGAACAACTCTTTGGCACAGAACTCGGAGGTTGCCAGTCCTGCGGCACGACGCGCCCGGAATTCGTCTTTGATGTGCTCGAAACCCCTCTGCGCGATCTCAGTGGCGACATCATCTATGAGGAGAACAACCGCGGCCAATTGGTGCCGGCTCGCCGCTTCTCCCCGGAATACTGGCGCGACAAATTCGAAGCCTACCGCCTGATGAAGGAGGTGCAGCAACCGGCATCCTCCCGCACCCCGATTCCTGCCGGGTCTGAGTCACGGGGGATCCTGATGCAGCGGGCAAAGGGATGGGAGGGCGTACGGTGGCGTGACGAGGTGTCGCAGTTTTTCGTCCTCCTTCAGCGAGCCTTCATCAGCAAACTGCGCAACAAGCCCAATCTCATCATCACCCTGCTGGCGGCACCCGCGCTCGCCTTCCTGATCGGCTTCGTCTACCGCTACTCCGAGAGCGATCACTATGATTTCGCCTCGGCCTTCCACATCCCAATCTATCTCTTTCTCTCGCTGGTGGTGGCGATGTTTCTCGGCCTGACGAACAGCGTTGATGACATCACGCGGGATCGTCCCGTCTTGTTACGGGAACGGAATCTGAATGTCCGCCTCGGGTATTATGTCATTGTTAAGGCACTGACTCTGGCAGTCTTTGCCGTAATTCAATGCGCCCTCTACACGCTGGTCGGAGACTATCTGCTGGCCGTTCGCGGAATGTTCTGGGTGATCTTCACCGCCCTCTTCCTCACCACCATGAGCGGAGTGGCCATTGGCATGCTGGTCTCAGCACTTGTGAACGAAAGCAAAACGGGCGTCCTAATCATCCCCGTGGTGCTCATTCCGCAGCTGATTCTTGCGGGAGCCTTCACAAAGTACGAGGAGATGAACCGTAATCTCGACTTTGTCCATGTGGTGCAGGAGTGGTTCAACAAGCACCCGGACACGGCGATGGAGCCACACAGCGATCTTCAGGTACCCCTCATTTGCGAGTTCGTCCCGATGCGCTGGTCGTATGAGGGGATCATTTATGCCCAAGCCAAGCTCAATCCTCTGTCCATCAGGCAAGCGAGAATCCAACGACAGATCAACCAACTCGCTGCGATCAAAAATCCCGATGACTATCAGGAAAACCGCCTCGATGATCTGAAAGATCTTTTGGCGATTCTGAGCGGCCTCCAGGCCCGTGATGCCTCCGACCTGGACAAACGACTGCATCGTATCGACAAGGTGATTGAGGGCGGACCTCTCGACAGCTCCGATCTTATCAGTCACGAGGAAGGGGTGACTGCCGAGCAACTCTACACCAACCAAAAGGTGCTCGATCTCGTCTCCAAGGCTGAAATGGAACAGGCGGATTACCGTGACCGACACCACCCGAATGTCTTTTTTGGACCGGTAAAGCATTACCTCGGCATCGACATTCCACTTCTGTGGTTCAACTCAGGGGTGATGATCATTTCCACCCTCTTAAGTTTTGTCCTGCTGTTTCATATCCTGAAACGCCAGATTCGTTCCAATCGGAATTAATCACCGCCTGCCATGACGACACGCATTCCACTTGAGGATTCCTGGAGCGATGTGATCCGCAAGGCGCGGCGCGGCTTGGGCCTCTCGGAGGCAGATCTCGCCAGGCAATGCGGACTGCAAGTTGAGCCGATTCTATCCCTTGAAAGGGGTTCACTCGATCCAGAATCACTGGCGAAAATCGCCTTGCCTCTGAAACTTCAGCCCGCGCGACTCCTTGCGATGAGTCGGGGCGAGTATCACCCGGGAGTATTGCAACTGCCCGTAAGCGGCGTCGGGGGTGTTGATATGTTCACATCGCCCTGGAACGATTTTGAGGTGCATTCCTATCTGGCCTGGGATGCCAGGACTTCGGTTGCTGTCGCCTTCGACACAGGTTCCGACGCCTCGGAACTGTTACAGTTTCTCAAAAAGAATGGACTCAAGCTCGAGTTGATCCTGTTGACCCACGGTCATGGCGACCATGTGTTTGAACTTGATCGGATGGTTGAGGCAACAGGAGCAAAAGCCTGGATCGGCAACCGCGAACACCTCGATGGAACAGAAAATTTCGCTGCTGGAAAAGAGTTCACCCTCGGTTCTTTGCGGATTGAGACACGCTCCACCTGGGGACACGCCAGCGGTGGCATCTCCTATGTGATTTATGGACTGGAACGCACTGTAGCGATTGTCGGAGATGCCCTTTTCGCTGGGTCGATGGGCGGTCCGATGATCTCATACGAGGCCTGTCTCGCCACAAACAGGAAAGAAATCTTCACCCTTCCACCCGACACCCTTCTCTGTCCGGGACATGGCCCATTGACCACTGTGGCGCTTGAGGCGGCGCACAATCCCTTTTTCCCTTAACAGACAGTAACCACACTGAACCCCTGAGGGGTTGAGGGTAGCGTCCGTGATCGTCAGCATTTCCTCGCAATAAGAGAAATAAGGGTATTGTTAAATAATCATGTCGCCCCTGCCCCCCTCGAACCGCAACTACATCCATCCCGCTGACGAATTGGTGAAGGCCATGGAGCGGATCTACCGCTACAGCATGACCACCACTTCGGGAGGAAACCTCTCGATCCGTGACGACGATGGTTCCATCTGGATCACTCCCGCACGCGTGGACAAAGGCAACCTGACGCGTGAGGACATCGTGCATGTCCTTCCTGACGGGAAGGTGGAAGGTCGGCACCCAGCTTCCTCCGAGTTCCCCTTTCATCGGAAAATTTACGAGCTTCGCCCCGATCTCAAGGCCATCGTTCATGCTCATCCGGTGGCCTTGGTGGCTTTCAGCATCAGCGGCATCACCCCCAAGACCAAACTGCTGGCAAAAGCCCACGCCGTCTGTGGACAGGTTGGTTTCGCCTCCTACGCACTGCCAGGAAGCACTCAGTTGGGTGAAAACATCGCAAAAGTCTTTGCGGAAGGATTCAACTGCGTTCTTTTGGAAAATCACGGAGTGGCCATCGGCGGCACCTCGTTCAAAGAAGCCTTTGAGCGCTTTGAGACACTTGAATTTGCCTGTCGTACCTCACTGAAATGCAGGGCCCTCGGCATCACCCCACACTTCCTGACGGATGAGCAGCTTTCCAAAGCCTCGGCCCGTTCGGTAGAGCTGGAAAGTTTTGACTCGGGGCTTCCGACGACTGAAGAACGGGCGACACGCCGCGATCTCTGCGAATTTGTACGGCGCGGCTATCGTCAGCGCCTTCTTATCAGTACCGAGGGAAGCTTCTCCTCCCGGGTGGACGGTGAAAGTTTTGTCATCACCGCGAGTGACACGGATCGCGCCGTGGTGGAAAGCGGCGATCTGGTGATGATCCGCCGTGGAAAATATGAAGCCGGAAAAAAACCGAGCCAGGCGGTGCTGCTCCACGCGGCCATCTATGCCAAGTATCCCGAAATTCATTCCGTAGTGATTGCCACTCCGGTCAATGCAACGGCCTTCAGCGTGGCTCATCAAAAGCTCGATGTGCGCACCATTCCCGAAAGCTATATTTTCCTTCGGGATGTAAAGACACTCCCCTTTCTTTGGGCCTATGGCGATGGAGCTGAAATCGCTGAGGCAGTCACTCCGGAGTATCCCGTGGCATTGTTAGAGGACGGGGGGGCACTGGTGATCGGCAGGACTATTCTTGATGCCTTCGACCGTTTGGAGGTGCTGGAATCAACCTCGGAAGCCGTGATTAACGCCGGATTTCTGGGCTCCGTGAAACCAATGGATGATGCGGTGATCGACGAATTGATCGGGGCGTTTTTGAAATAGCCGGACGGGTTTCAGATTCCGTCCGCCATGGCGGGTTTTGAGATCCCCTTATCCGGTTTAGTCTTCGGAGGCCTGGAGTCTTTCTTTCAAAATCGGATCAATGATTTTTGCCGCTTGCGTAGCTGGCATGTGAAAAACCTTGTCGAAGAGGTTGTCCTCTATTGCGGATTCAGACCCCAAGTTGTTAAGAATTTTAACGCCCGGATGCATCGCGGCGATTTGGCTTATCGGGAGAACCGTGCCACTCGTTCCAATGACGAGCAGGACATCCCGATCACTCAATGAATACAGGGAATCCCACAGCGTCCTATAATGGGGAGCCGCCTCACCGAAGAAGACAATCCTTGGTCTAGCCTCGCCCAATGATTTGCAAGTTGGGCAGGGAGTATCAGCTCTCCACTCCGTGTATCCGATGTTCCAAATAGATTCACACTTGGCACAGGTCATCTCTGGAAGGAATCCATGGAGGTGAATCACATTCTTGCATCCCGCCCGCTCCAGAAGGTCGTCCACATTCTGAGTGAGGATGATGGTGTCGTAGAGCGATTCCCATTTCGCGATCATCCTGTGAGCCTCGTTTGGTTCTGACGTTGCTAGTCCTGTACGGCGGTCGTTGTAAAACTTGTGAACCAGTTCAAAATTACGCCGCCAAGTCCTTCCATCACAGATCTCCTCCACAGAATGGTTTTCCCAGAGCCCATCATTATCCCGGAACGTGCGGAGGCCGCTCTCCGCACTCAATCCCGCACCAGTTAGAATGATCAGTTTGGCCATACAGTCTTATATACCATCTTTCAGAGAGAGTTAGACTTTATGGCGCTGAAATTTTGGCGAGGGGCGAGGCAATACATGGCCTTTGGAAAGGCCTGGATAGACTGCACAAAGTGCAGCCCTGAGTGTAACGATGGGCGAACCGAGCGGAAGCAAGTGAGTCAAAAGACCGATGGCTACTACCTTCAGGTAACCAGAGCGATGACAACGAAGTCCCGCGCCACAAGAACAAGCAAGAAGGTCTGATTATCCAGGAAAGTTGATATTAGCTCGGATACTACCAGACTTTCCAAAAAATACTCTTCCCCCAAAGCCGTCCAAGATCCCGATTAAGAAGGGAAATCGACCTGAAGTCATTGCACCACCGGTGAGTGAGGGACCGTGGTAGTTTGCCCCTGATCCAGAGAAGGATTGGTCGTCCGGATTCCTACCTGGGCGAGATCATTTTATAGCAAGTGCCCTGTCGATCTCTTCAATGGCATGATGAACATGCCAGTGTAGGGATCCGGATAATTGCCCTTCCGCACTGGTGAGAGCAGAACGGGCTGCCTGTAATTTATCATCGGAAGCAGCCTGACTCTCCTTATGCGCATGTTCTCCCTTCGGATGTTCGCTCTTCGCATGTTCTACTTTTGGATGTCCCGCCCCAGCATGTTCTCCCTCTGGATTACCTCCCAGATCACGAATCGCTTTGCCAACCTCCTGCTGGGCATGTGCACGATGTCCACGGTAATCATGCTTCGCACTACTGAGATTCCAGTAGGCACCCTGAAGCGAGCCCATCTGAGCCCCCTCGTTTTGTGAGGGATGAACCGAGTCCCCGACCATTGGCTCAGGGGTAGAATCCTGACCACGAGCAGATATCCCAGAGAGGAGAAGGAGGGATGCAAAAAGAAAAGCGGATCTTTTGAGGAATGGGGGAGTTTCCATAGCACAAAAAGTGCGTACGAATCGGAGCATATTTCAAGCGCATTCGGTCAGCAGTTGGTAGAGCCAGCACTTATTGGAGTCCATTCCAGTGATTGGGTTGAATCGATCATCGCTTAATCTCCACCTGTGCTTGCTCTGACCATTCATTGTGTCCACCCGGTATGGGGCGTAAACCTACCGCTCACGGGCTTGCTTTCGAGGGGATCGGGAAGAGGTTGATACCTGACCCCAAACTACCTTGAGCACTACATCCCACAAATCCCGTACACGCATTCTCTCAGAACAAGCAATGAAGGAGAGAGTTCACACTTCCCGCGAGGATCGTGACCTCACCGTCGATGGACTGAGCAACCACCACAACGAGCCGATGGCAATGAAGGCAAAAGCTGACGCCAAAACTGTGAAAATCACCGAGAATGCTTCGGCGGCCAAGCTCCGCCATAACACCAACGCGTGATCCTTCGAATGTGGATTTCCTAACTCTAGGAATCCTAGGCTGCGGGGAGATGGTGGCACATTAGCCTTCTCCGTTGAGACTCATCTAGTGGTACCGGGTTTGAGATCCACAAGATGACAGAGCACCTCGGCATTCTCATCGAGGTAGTAACTGGCGCAGACCCTATGGTAGCCGTCAGCAATAACTAACGGTTGGTCATTTTCCAGATCGCCACGAACGAGAAGGATGGGAGAGAGCTGGTCACCCTTCTTGACCTTCTTCAGATCTGCTTTGACATGGCAGTTTTCGGCTTGGAGAAGGGGCAGACGACTGGCCCGAAGAAGATCTTTGGCCAAATATTTTGAGATGGGGGATTTCTTGAAGCTGGCAGCAGTTTGTTTTGCTGTTTTTGGATCTACCAGCAGGGAGAGATAACTGGCAGCGGCAACATAATCATGTTCGTCCGATTGATTCTTCCACTGGGCTGATAGGGGTTCCTTCATAGCTTCAATTCCTCTCCTGATATGGCATAGAATGGCTCGGATGATCCTTCCCGTTGGCGGTATCTCTTTGAGCCAACTCGGGAGCATGAGTGATCACAAGCAGATTCGGGGCATTGCCCGCCTCGGCAGCTTTCGTGACATTGAAAGAGCCGACAATGACTGTCTGTTCTTCACTCTCCATGACTTTGTTATGGTCGTCGTTATTGGAGAGCCTCATGACAGGGGCATCGGCCTACGACGTCATCCTCTCAAGGAGAGGCTCTATCCTTAACGGAAAGGTTTTCATCTCCTTTTCCTCAAGATTGAAATCCTTGAAGCTCAGCAATTGCATGGCCTGACTCTCATAGCTCCTGAGGTAATAGCTTCCTCCTTTGATGTCTGCCACACTAGTCCATTCCGTGGTTTCGTATCCACCCACTCCACCGCCATAAGCGCCACCGGAGATTAGGGGAAGGGCACCCGGCGGAATGTCAAAATTATTCATGATATGCCAAGCGACATTGATCTGTTCCAGAGTTGTCACCTTGGTTGGTGCCTTGCTGACATAGAGGGAGGCACGGACAAAACGGTCACTGCTCAGGAAGCTTCCAGGGAGCCCCATCGTCCCCTGTCCAGAACTGGAGGGTGAGAAGACCTCCCCATTGATGGTAAGTGGCTTCGCGTCAGGAGAGCAAATGTTGCCGTAGTTTCCCAGGTTGGCAAGATGCCAGGCAATCGGCGGATCATTGGTCATGACGCCAAGGGGGTTGTCGGTGATGACGAGTTGCCCCTTGAGATATTCCACCACAATGCTCTGACCATCCTGATCATGCAGGGTCATGTGACAACGTGGAACGCCTCCCCACTCTTTGAATGGGCTGCTGTTGACCAGAATCGTTGCCAGTCCTTCCTTCACTTCGCCGACTGTCTGAAAATTGGAGAGTACATAGAGAAGGAGTTGTTGCGGTGCGATGCTATGGCAGGACTCCCCGTCCGTCGGGTGCTGATATTCAGCGTAATTGGGCGCATTCAGGAGCCCGCCGGCAAGCCCCACTTCATTCATCCCATCGTAGAGATTGGGAAGTCCAAATCCATTAGTACCGATGACGGCGTGCTTGGAAGCCCAATTGATACCGCTTCCCGGATTTCCATCCACTCCGATGCCTTCAAAGGGAAAAGAGCGAGGGAAAAACACCAAGGCCGATTTGGTCGGTGCTCCAAACTCCATGGTTCTGGCATAGACATGGCCACCCCCATTGGTTTTCAAAAAGATTGAGGTGCACATAGGGAATGGGATCGCTGGGGGTTGATTCGGTTAAACTGCCTTGTGGGTAATGTAGGTGACGAATCCCCAGATCACGAGCTCCTGATTCTCTTTAATTTCGAAACGTGGGCCGCACCGGTCATCGGAGAAGAAACGATTACTTCTTAGACACCTTGGGCTTTTTGATCGTATCGACGACACTCGACTTAGCGAGAGCGTATTGAGAGTTGCCCGGGAAAAGTGCCGCGATGGCTTGAAAATGGTGAGTTTATACCTACTGTTGCCTGCGGCTGTCGCTAAATCGCTTCGATTTTCATCAGCCCGGTTTTCCCCAAAAAACATGAATTCAAAACTTCGTTCCATGCTGGGCGCATTGTCTGCCATCGCCCTGGCGAGCTTAACCAGTTGTCATCAGTCTGGTGGAGCAGCGAGTTCCCCGACAACGCCGTGTATGGACGTGCTCGACCGATTCGCCGCCGCCGATGTGCCTGCGATGGGGCCTGCGGAAGCCGAGGCGACGGTCGGCACATGGACGAACGGCGTCACACCCGCCGACTTGCCCGGCAAAGGATTGGCGCAGCATCCGATGCTCTACGTCGGTGAAAATTACAACAAAATGTTCCTCGTCAAGGACGGCAAGGTCCTCTGGACTTACCAGACCGGCGGCGGATACGAATACGACGATGTGTGGATGCTTTCCAACGGCAACATCCTTTTCACGCGGATGCAATATCTCGCCGAAATCACCCCGGACAAAAAAGTCGTCTGGCGTTACGATTGCACCGATCCCAAAGGCACCGGCCCGGATCATACGGAAGTTCACACCTGCCAGCCTATCGGTTTGGACCGGGTGATGTTCGTCCTGAACGGCGTGCCGGCAAGGTTGTTGGTCGTCAACATCAAGACTGGCACGGTCGAGTCCGATCGCGCATTGCCCGCGGAGTTGTTCAACCCGAAGGCCGTTCACGGGCAGTTCCGCCGCGTGCGTTACACCGCGCAGGGAACGTATCTTTTCGCCTGCCTCGGCATGAACAAAGTGGTGGAATACGACAAGGATTTCAAACAGGTCTGGAGTTATCCCATCAAGTCGCCGTGGGCCGCGCTCCGGCTCAAGAATGGCAACACACTCATCACCGACGAAAAGGAAGGCCTCACGCGCGAGGTCAATCCCAAAGGCGAGACGGTCTGGGAATTTAAAAACACCGACCTGCCCGAGGCCTACCGTTTTATTGAGCCACCGCAAAGCTGCACGCGCCTCGCTAATGGAAACACGATTTTCACCTCACGGGGAGCCAAGGGCAAAACCCCGCAGCTTGTCGAAGTCACGCCGGACAAAAAAGTCGTCTGGGTGCTGCAAGATTGGAAAACGCTCGGCTCCGCTTCTGCCGTCCAAATCCTAGACGATCCGGGAATTCCCGAAAACCCCGGTGATTCGGAACATTAGTTTGCATTTGCCACAAAATTTAGCGTTGTCAAATACTGCTCTATGAAAATCAAATCCCCCATTTTTTCGGCCCTCGCGATCGCGCTGGAAAGCGCCCTTTCCAAAGATAGCAGGCCACCATTCTGGCTCACCTCCTTCGGAGCTGGCTTCACCTGCCACTCCTGCACGCTGGAGGGCTGACGGCCTGATTCAGCAGATCTCTTACAAGTTCATTTCCAGGAGCAATAATTCTACAGAGAGAATTAGCCCTAAAAGCGTAAGATAGAAATTTGCTAAGATCTCACTGATGTCTAATGATCCCTATTGAGAAACTGGCGCCGGCTGTCGGATTATCCTTGCTGAAGGCAAGGCTCTGAATGGTGGCCTCGCTAAATAGAATGTCGCTGATCGCGGCAACCCAGTCACTACATGGCCTTGGGAAAGCACTGGATAGACTTTGTGAAACAAAGCCCGCAAGGGTGAGCCGACCGGGAGCGAACGAATCAAACCGACGACCGCCTGATGAAAAAATGGAAAATCTCCTCTTTTGGGATCTGCTCCACAGAGTCAACTTGGGTCATCAGGTCCCAACAAAATTCCTAGCAGCCCAAAAATAATGGCGCTCAGCTGAACAACCAGCTTGCGACGACCTTCAAGCGTGAAAATACTGAAGCATGTTTCTTCAACTCCTCTGTGGGAGGCTTCTCGAAGACCTTCCCTGTCGATATTAATCAGTTTCTCACGAGATCCCTTGCCTCTGCCATTTCGCCAAGTCGGCTCCGGAAAGTTGACGCCGTAATAAGATCAAGAGCCGTTGGAATCAAGTCAGCGTGAAATGACCGATGTCTTGGGAACCGGTCCGATCAGGAGCGTGCAGATCGCAGTTGCCGAACCGCTCAGATTATCGAGGGTGATGGTTGCAGGGCCTGCAACCGTGGGCAGAATGGGCAGGGGAAGATAACCGACGAAGTTCGTCACCGTGTTCGAACCCGTTGTAACATCAACGGTTACGGAGGGATCCGTGAGGGTCACATAGGTGATGGTGGCCAACTGATTTGTTGGGACAATACAGGTGGCGTTCGTGCCTACCTGGGCGGACATCGTGATGAATGTATTTCCCGCAAGGGCGACATGCGCGCTCACGGTGAAAATCAGTGCCAGCAAGCTAACTAACAGCGAATTTTTACTCTTATTCATAACAATTATTTATTTTTGTTTGTTTTTGTTCTTTGTCAACGCGGAAATGGATTTCACTGGGAGATCACCTCGATCTGCTGATCGATCACGCGACCGGTCTGACGGTCGATCGCGACATGCACCCAGTATCGCTGCTGTTGCTGAACCCAGAATCCGTCGACCCCCGTGGCCGTGGGGGGATATTTTCCAGATTGGACGACAAGATCAATTAGGAGGTTCCAGACACGGGTCTGACCCGCGGCACTCAAGGCTCGGATGGGGGCCTCCCGATAACGCTGGATCTGGTTGTTGGTCGAGTTCACTGTATTGGTGAAAAGCCCGCTGACCCCGACATAGGAGGCTGCCCCGTCGATGAAGGTGCCGTTTGTTAAAGCGGGTGTGAAGGTCCCGCTGATGGCATTGGAGCCCTTCCAACGCCCCACGAGATCCGCCACATTGCCCAGAGGGTTCGTCGCCGTGAAGCCGATGAGAGCGCCAGCAGCATTTGCGGCCTCTGTGCCCGAAATGGCAAACGTCTGGTCGACGGGATTCATTGTATCACGATACCCTCCAGCCAGGATGGCGGCCAAGACATTGGTGTTGCGAGTGTTCAGGTCGACAGCTCCGGCAATCATTGTGTCTGCGGGAGGAGGATTGATGCAGAAGACATCCAGGAGAGCCGAGTCACCACTCTCCGGAGTGAAGAAATCAATGTTCCGCCATGGCGTGCCTGAGAATACGGCCCCCATCTCGGCCACCGAGTGGAAAGGACGGTTTAGCATGATCGGACGGCTTGCTCCCTGCCCCGATGGCAGCGGCGTCGCCACGCCTCCCGAAATCGAGTTTGCCGTGGCCAGCGGAAGACCCAGTGCAGGAGCCATGGGATTGTTGCCCACCGTTGAGTTCGTATAATAACCGCCCATGGCCCGGCGAACCACGCCGTCGGGATCGCCATAGAACACAGGATCCTGGTTCGAAATCGAGGGTCCTCCAATGTTGGTGAAAAAGACCCCGCTGTTTTGGAAGTAGGGATTGTTTTGTGAGAGCAGGGAGGGTTGGTAATAAGGGGCTGCCTTTGGCGTTCCAAGCCCGCTTGCATGCCATCCCGGCGCGGCAAAAGTAGCCCATCCAGAGGCTACACTCGGGCTGCCGCTACGCAGAACGTAAGCCGTTCCGATACCGTAATCGGGCCGATCGCTCCAGAGGACATTATTAGCGGAATCAAGCCAAGCATTAGTGTTCATGATCTGCGGTACCACCGTACTCTGGAAATATTCACCACCCCCCGAGAGCTCCGGGGCACCGAAACGACTGGT
>DKEN01000149.1 GCA_002452515.1 Spartobacteria bacterium UBA6821
GTGAGGCGAGTCCAGCGGCTTGGAGCAGAAACCCACTGCCGGCCAACACCCAGGCCAGGCGATAGCCAAGTTTCTCCCAAGAACTACGGGAGAGCAGCAGGATGATGCCCGCAGACGCATAGAGAATCCAAGCCCATCGGAAGGGATGGGCTTTCTGAAAGTTTACTTCAAGCAGGATCTTCCAGTGGGCAGGGAGAACACCGAGAGATTGTTGAAGCCGGATCAACTGACCGGCTGATAACTCAAATTGCTGCTGTTTGTCCTCTAGCAAGGCGGATCTCATCATTCCGAGAAACTTGAAAGCTTCACCGTTTCCAACGGTCATTGAGGGATAGGCTGCAAGCCACTCGGTGCCGGAGATCGGTGGAATGATCCGAAAGGCATCGCCACTCAACAGGCTCTCGAAAAGACCCAGCCTCATCCCGACATCTGAGGCCTCCTTTTGAAGCCCAGCCAGTTTGACGTGGGGATCACGCCGCCTGGTCTCCGCTGCGGCGGAGATTTGTGTGAGCAGTTCGGCATTCGCCGTGAGCTCATTATAGGAGAAAAGTTTTCGAACCAAATCGAGACCCAGGTGCTCTTTGAGAGGACGATTGGAGATTAGAATAAGCGGTTTCTCTTTCCAGGAATCGCTTGGATTCATCCAGATTCCGGTGATGAGTGTCATGGCATCCTGCGGAGTCCCATCAATGGGAACGGATGTTTTTCCGGAGAGGGATCGTAGCGTCTCCTCCGTGAAGACGAGGTATGGCTTCTTACGTCCCCCTTCCTGAATCACCAGAGTTTCGAGAGATGTCGGCGTCGTTGCCGCAAGCGAAGGTAGGGCTTGAATTAAGACCAAGAGGAGCATCACCGCAGGTGTGAGAAACTTTTTCATTATTTCAGTCTTTTCTGGGACGAATGTAGAACATGGTGGCAATACCGAGGCAGATGGCAAGCGATCCTATCCATTTGAAAAACCAACCCGGATCATAGAGCACCTGAAGGGTGGTCTCCTTGAGATCACGGGGATTCCACTCGGCCTGTGAGAATTTGTAATTCAGTCCGGTCATGTTGGCGAGAAAACCTCCGGGGAAGGAAGCCGGGTGATTCATGTGGATCAAGCCACTCTTTTCGGTGCCGCTCTGGGTATCCTTGAACAGCACCCTGGCTTGAAAGTCGGATGGGGTCTCCGTTCCCTCATCACGAGGAACCTGAAAATCGGTGAGGGCGATCGAAAAAGGGATGGGTCGCAGTTCCAACCCGTATCCCACCCGGACGAGTGCCTCGTCCAGCACGAGCGGTGTCACCTCTCCCGAAACGACCCACACCGGAGTGCTACTGTTCTTTTCCTGGTCTCGAAGATAGGCACGAAATCCTGGCAGACCTCCCTGTTCGTTTTTATCTCCGGGCACCACGACTGAAGTAACACGGTGGTTACTGCCTGTCTCCAGGAGTTCTACCCCCCAATCGGCCCAGCCCAGAGGGAGCGCTTGCCCCTTGCGGATCACGCCAGAGGAGAGGATTTGGCCGGATTTACCGAGTTTATAGAGGGCACTCTCAGGATCGGGGCCCGGGGCCACGGCAAGCCATGGTTTTTCATCGGAAGAGGAATCGGTGTGACCGGTGGAAAGAAGCACCTTGATCGAGGGAAGCTCCGAAAGCCTCTGCTTTGTAGGAAGCGATTTCTTGACCGTTGCCTTGAGTGCTCCGAGAGCGATTTCCTGATCGATGACTTCGCTGACCCGGAACGTGGCCGATGTGGCATCAGGAGAGCGCAGGGTGACGAGGGAGCCATCCTTGGAAAGAGAAATTCCCTCCTGGGGAGGTGCTCCGGCGGTGACGACGATTGGTTGAATGGAGCCATCCGTGTCTGATTGCGGGAGTTCGTGAAAGAACTTGATCGTCGCGAGTCCGAAAAAATCCTGAGTGGCAGGGGAGGCATTACCGGTGCCGAGGGCGGCATGGAAGGATTGTTTCAGATTGCTACTGGAAAAATTAAGAAGCACAGCCTCTCCCGCTTCATTTCCCGTGGCTGGTGTGAGAATCGGACGCTGCACAAGATGTTCCGAGGAATCATCAATCACCATTTCCAGTCTGGTGCCGGGAATGGTGAGAACAGTGGGATGCTTCTGTGTCGGGTGAGTCAGCTTTGCGTCAAAGGGTAGCAGGTAGAGGTAACTGTCGGCGGGGCTCTCGATTTGAAGCGTGCTCTTGTCGGTGACGATCCGGCGTTGAGGTTGTCCGTCGGTCCGCAGGGTGACATTACCCTCAAAGCCGAATTTTGATCCGACGACCGCTCCGATGAGGAGCAGGATGATACCGTAGTGGGTGATGATGAAGCCAGTGTGCGGCTTCTGCCACGGCCATCGGGAGAGCGTGACGGCAAAAAGATTGATGCAGAGAATACCAAGCCAGGCGATGAACCAGGGGGCCTTGTAGATCCAGGCGCGGGCTACCGAAGCGTCGAAGTGTGATTCGGTGAAGGTCGCCACCGCACAGGCAATGGCGATGGTGGCTATCAGGAGAAGAGCCAGTTTAAGTGAGGCGAGAAGATGAATCAGCCGCCAGACAGGAGAGCGTCGTTGCCGTTCGGCAATCATCCGGGCACGCGCCGCCCCTGAGAGGGTGGGTGTGCCGGATGGAGACATTCGGTAAAAAGTACTGGGCGGAGTCATTTCTGACAATCCGTAGCTTGAAATTCCTTATGGGAACGCTTCATGAGGTGACGATTTGACGGGCATCGGGCATCGATGTTGTTCCAGAATAGGGAATGGATCAGCAGCTTCAGATTCTTATCAATCGTGAGTGGATCGCCCCTTGGGCGGATCGCGTGCTTGCTTTTCTCTCCAATTACGGAGCTTGGGCGCCTTGGCTGCTTCTTCTCGTGGTGCTTGGTGTCATCTTCGGGGATTTTAAACTCCGTACCGCTCTACTCACCATCGGACTGGCTGTCGGTCTCTGCGATGGTATCGGTGTGAATATCCTTAAGCACGCAGTCGCCCGTCCGCGTCCCAGTCAAGTGGAGCCGGGAGTGCGCTATGTCGAGATGGGTCTGGCTCCGGCTCATTGCCCGAAAATTGTGGGAATTTTATCGGACCCAAAGGTGAGCTATCCGCATGGAACAAATCTGCCGGAGATGCCTGGTTTGCTTCTTGCGGACGCACCGACCGGCCGGTCTTTTCCCTCGGGTCATGCCGCCAATAACATGGCGGTGGCTACTGTCCTTATCCTCTTTTATCGCCGTGGAGGCTGGTTTTATCTTCCGATAGCGCTCTCGATTTCCTACGCCCGCATCTATACCGGATCGCACTGGCCACTTGATGTGGCCGCTGGCATCCTCCTTGGCATCATCGGAGGGAGAGCTGCTTTTTGGATCATTCAATCCCTCTGGAGGCTCTGGGGAAAACGGTTTTTCCCCGCGCAGTTCGCGACTCATCCTGAGTTGATATGACCAAGAAAAATGCCAAAAAGGTTTCAAAGGTATCCTTGGGGCATGTGCCGATGTTTCTGCTCTGGGTAACCTTGGCGGCACTGACGCTGCTGCGCCTGCTCGTTGCCCATTTCGGATCACTCGGAGAATCGGAGGCACTTCTCTCGGTATGTGGATCCCATCCGGCTGGAGGTTATGTAGAAGGTCCTTGCGGCCTCCCGTTTCTTGCGGCCTTCCTTTTGGCGGTGAAACCATTTTTAGGTGTGTCAGCTTTAGTTGTCCTGCGCTCTGTTTCTCCCCTAGCTGCCCTTTTGCTTTCCTGGTGTGTCTGGTGGATCGCTCATCGTCTGGCTCCTCATCGGCCTGCGTTGGCCCTTTGGTCAGTTATCGCCGTGAATGTCCTGCCGTGGGTTAATCTGGCATCACTTGTCTTGGATGGGGCTCTGGTGACCGCCTCACTGGTCCTGCTCTGCATGGTGAGTGGCTGGAGTGCCGAGGAACTGCCGGTCAAAGGCAGACAATCCATTCTTCCATGCTTCCTGTTTGGATTGGCACTCGCTGTCACGACACTCTTCTACTATCCAATTGGCTGGTTGTTTCCGCTTGCTGTGGCAGTTCGTCTTTACC
>DKEN01000065.1 GCA_002452515.1 Spartobacteria bacterium UBA6821
CTTCTTCAGGTACCCATTCTGGCTCCGAAGATCATGACTGTCATCGTGCTGCTAACCGCCCTGACTCTCATTTTTGGTAATTTCTCAGCTCTCCCGCAGACCAACTTCAAGCGACTGCTTGGTTACTCCAGCATCGCTCATGCCGGCTATCTTCTAATGGGAGTAGCCAGCATCGGCTCCCTGATGGCCATTCCCGCCATCGGATTTTACTTTGCCGGCTATCTGGCGATGACATTGCTTGCCTTCCTCGTCTTGCTCGTTGTTGCTGAGAACACCGGCGGCGATGAGATCTCCCGATTCAATGGTCTCTCCAAGCGCTCCCCACTTCTTGCAGGTGCAATGCTCCTCTCCATGGCCTCGCTTGCCGGCATCCCTTTCACCGCAGGCTTCATCGGCAAGTTGTTGATTTTTTACGTAGCCATCAAGGAAGGACACTTTGGTCTGGTGGTTCTCGGTTGTGTGACGGTCGCTTCTGGATTCTATTACTACTTCAAGGTTGTGCGTGCCATGTACTGGCAGCAGCCCACTGAATCCACCGTTATCCCGGTTTCCTTGACGGTCAAGTTGCTGATCGCCGTCCTTGGCGCGGGCATTCTGGCACTCGGCATCTATCCGACTCCTGTGCTGGCGGCACTCCGCTAATTGAGCGGGGTGATGATCCCCGACTGCCGTGAGCAAAATTGATCTCTTGCTTCTGCGGGGATTTCGCCGTTTTGAAACCCTTCGCTACGAACCCGGCCCAGGTCTAAATTTCATCACCGGAGCCAACGCACAGGGGAAAACCTCCATTCTGGAAGCTGCCTGCGTCCTCCTGAGACTCCGCTCGCCAAGAACACTCAATCTGGCTGAGATGGTACGCTTCGGCGGGGAGGCCTTTGCTGTGGAGGGAGTCGTTAACCAAACGCGCCTTTGCCTAACCTGCACTCCCCCCGCCCGCTCCCTGAAACTGGATGGAGTCGTCCAATCAAGCACCTCCGATTATCTGACCAAGGGAAAAATCGTCTGGTTTGGGAACGAAGACCTGACCCTGGTCAACGGCTCGGCGGATCGACGTCGGAAACTGCTCGATAGTGCCGGACTGCAATTACCCGCCACCAATTACGGACGGGATCTCAAAAACTATGACCGTGCTCTGCGTTCCCGCAATCTCCTCCTCAGGGAAGGAAAACCGCGCCGCGAAATCGAGGCGTATGACATTCCTCTGGCGGAGAACGGCGAGAGGATTATGCACGCCCGCGCTGCCTTGGCAGCCACCCTCGCTCCCCTGGCTGCCGCTGCCTGCGATCGTATTTCCGGAGAGAGCCTCTCACTACAGTATCAGCCCGGAGCCGATATCCCGATGCTGGAAGCACTCATTTCAAGCAGGGAGGAGGAAATACGCCTACGCCAGACGCGGGTCGGTCCACAGAGGGATGATCTGATCCTGCATCTCAATGGAATCCCGGCTGGAACCTTTGCCTCCGAAGGTCAACGCCGTACAATCGCCATAGCCCTAAAACTCGCCGTGGCTGAGTTTTTGCATCAGGAAACCAGTCAGCCTCCACTCCTGCTTCTGGATGATATCTTCGGAGAGCTCGATCCCTCACGACGCGATGCCCTGCTGCACGGGATACCCGCAGGTTCTCAGGCATTCCTTTCCACCACTGACCTTTCAGGGATTACCCTCCCTTCAGGGGCCGCCACTCAGATACTTCATCAGGGGATTCTCACTTCCTGACAAGAGACGGTCTTGCGTGCGCGTTTCTCTCCGCTATCTTGGTGACCGATGCGCAGAACTTTCCTTTATTTCAGACGCACTGTTGTCGGCTTTTTTGTGGCGATGAGTTGTTTTATCACCGCTCTCTCAGCCCAGAATGTTGCTTCTCCGTTATCTACTCCCTCGGCCTCTATCACAGCGCCGACCAATCCTCTCTCGTTGATGGATGGCAAGAGCTCGCAACCCGAGACACTAGCCAAGCTTCTTACTGCCGGTGGCGTGGTGATGCTCCCCCTCGTTGCCCTCTCCGTGATCACACTCGCCCTGATCCTGATTTATTTCGCTGCTCTTCGGCGCGGTGCTGTCGCCGGATCCCGCTTCATGAGCACAGCGGAAACACTCCTAAGCAAAGGGGATCTGATGGGTGCACTTGCCATTGCCAACCGGCACCGTGACACGGTGGCTGGCATTCTCTCGCGAACATTGGAATTTCTGGCCCGCAACCCCAAGGCCTCCGATGATCAGATTCGCGAGATCGCCCAGACCGAGGGCAACCGCGAGGCTGCCACTCTCAATCAGCGAGTTGCGTGGCTGGCGGACATCGCCACTATCGCCCCAATGCTGGGGTTGCTCGGCACGGTATTCGGCATGATCCGCTCCTTCAGCGTGATGGCCAATGATGTAGCAGCCTCCCGCCCAATGCTACTGGCGGAAGGTGTCGCCCAAGCACTTGTTGCAACTGCGGCAGGTCTGGCAGTAGGCATTCCCGCGATGGCCGCCTACGCTTACTTCAGGGGAAAAGTACAGGGCATGATTTCCGAAATGGAAGGAGCCACTTCCCTGCTATTGACGAAGCTCGTGATTGCTCGAAAAGAGAATTCCCGATTCTAATTTTAAACAACGACGCACCCTTGCCGTGAATTTCCGCACGAGCACACAACCCGAACCAAGGGGTTTTCTGATCGCCCCGATGGTCGATATCCTGCTGGTTCTGCTAGGGTTTTTCATGCTGACCTGGAGTTTCTCCAGGCAGGAACGTGAACTGGATGTCCAGATGCCATCGGCCGGCGAGGCCAAAGAACAGCGTCGCTCTGTCGGTGAAGTCATCGTAAACGTGAAAGCCGACGGCACACTTGTCATGAATCGCCGGACCATGAGCCCGGACGAACTCTTAACCGCCTTGACCAGGGTGGCCCAGCTCTATCCGGATCAGGCGGTGGTGCTGCGAGGAGACCAACGGGTTGATTACGGGCACATCGTCCAGACACTTGATCTTTGCCGTCGTGCCAACATTTGGAATGTCGCCTTTGCCACGGCAAGCATCCCATCCTCGGATATTCCCCCGGCCGGAACACCCACCGTACCGTGAGAATTTCCAAAAGCGCCTCCTTAATTTCTTTAATCGCCATTCTTTTGGATGCGCAGGGCACTTCTACGCTGAAGGCACAGTCGGCACTCTCCTCCACAGATGGAGAACCTGAAGTGCGGAGGGCATTGCCTGCAAATGCCCCGTTTGCCAGCCCGACTCCGGTTCCGGTCATGAAGGCGTTGCCGGTTGGTACCCCTGCATCCGATCCGAGTGTCACCTCGTTTACCACAGCTCCCACCCCGCCGCCATCGTCCGTAACGGTTCCGAGTGCGACACCCGCTTCCACCCCATTCGCACCCTATCAATCCTCGGTGCCCCCATCTGATCCCGATGGTAGTATTCGTTTCGCTCCATCAACGGCAGCCGATCCGGCAGCCCTGGCTGCAGCACAGCTTCAAGTGGCCGACGGCTTCTATACCCGTAAGCAGACCGAAGAGGCTGTTCCCGAGTATGAGAAATTTCTCATCATGAGTTCCAAGGACTCACCCGGAAGGGAGGGAGCCCTCTATCATCTGGCGGAGTGCCAACGACTCATGGGAAGCATGACGGCAGCGGAATCGACCTTGCAACGCCTGATCGGGGAAAATCCTTCCAGTCAGTACAAAGCCGCCGCCGAGTTTCGCCTTGGAGAAATCAATGAAACCAATGGAAATCTCCTCGCCGCTTCCGACCACTTCGCCCAATCGGCCAGCAATGCCAAGGATGACTCTATCGTGCAGACGGCTCATTTCCGGGAGGCACTCTGCTTGGAAAAATCAGGACGGAAAGATCAGGCTCGGGCTCTCTTTGAAATTCTTGCCAAGACGCCTGCGACCAACTCCTACCGCATCCCATCGCTGCTTCACCTGGCAAACGCAGAGCAGGAGGCTGGCAATAAGGAGGCCGCTCTTTCCTGGTATGATCAGGTTCTTTTGTCGAAGGCCACCGGCGAGATCCTCGCTGAAGCGGCAGTCAAATCGGCCCTGATTCAGTCGGATCTCGGCAAGAATGCGGAGGCTAGAACTCTTTTTGAAAAAGTCGCTGTCTCCAAGGATGCTGGCGGCTGGCAGTCGGTCGCAGCCCTCGGTGCCCTTCGACTCGCCTCGCAGTCCGGGGATGAAACCGCCGTGCTTAAAGTGGCGGACATCGCCCTGACCGGAAATGCCGACAACAGGCCCGAGATACTTCTTTCACAGGCAAATGCTCTCCGCAAGCTTGGGAAGAACGCGCAGGCTCTGCAAATCTACGAGGCTATTATGAGGGATTATACCGGAAGCAAGACTGCCTCACTGGCCTTGTTTCAGAGATTGCTGGTTCTTCATGCCACCCATTCCGAGTCACTCCTTGGTGAGATAGATCGTTACCTGCTTGCAACTTCGGATCCTTCCGACAAGGCGCGGGCGCAGCTTCTTAAAGCGGAGGAAACCTTGCGCCTTGGCAAGTACAAGGAGGCTGCCGATCTCTACCATCAGCTCGACACATCGGCCCTTCCTGCCTCTTCAAAAACCGAGATTCTGTACAAGGAGGCCTGGGCACTCACACAAACTGCCGATCAGGCGGCGGCGATCGCAGCGCTAACCCAATTTCTGGAGGCCTATCCCAAGGATGAGCGGGCGGCAACGGCGCTGGCGCAACGAGGATTGCTCAAACAGCAAACAAAAGATCTCAGTGGAGCCGTTATTGATTTTTCCCAACTGGAAAAGGAATACCCCAAGGCCCCCGAGCGGGAACTGGCGATTCAGCAAAAGGCCCTTCTGCTCGGTCAGCAGCAGGACAACAAGGGCATGGTGGATGCTTTCACCCTCTTACTTCATGACTATCCCAAGAGTTCGGCTGCTCCCCAAGCTCATTACTGGCTAGGTTGGGCCGCGATGGAAAACAAGGATTACGCGACGGCAGTCACGGAGTTTTCCAAGGCACGACTCGGTGATCCCAAGCAGTTCGGGCAGCGTGCGGGAATACGCCTCCTGCTCGCCGATTACTACCTGAATCAACCCGAAGATGCAGCACGCGAAGCGGCGGCACTCCCCCCTTCTATGATTCCGCCTGAAATCGGTCGCTGGCTCGGTATGAAGTCCATGGAGGCCGGCAACCCGGCCAAGGCTGAAAAATTCCTGATACCGCTGATTGCCCGGGGTTTGCCAGGTGCCTCCGATGCAGAGATCCAGGGAACTCTTGCCTCCGCCCTGATCGCCCAAGGGAAATACAAGGAGGCGCAGCTTCCATCATCGATCTGTCTGAGGCTGGCCCACGATCCTGCTTCCAGGGCTCAGGCACTGCTTGTCGCAGCTTCCATTCAACGCTCCCTGAAAAATCTCCCGCAGGCTTCCTCCATGATCGATGAGGCGCTGCTGCTGCAGCCAGAAGGACCGATTAATGCACAGGCCAGAATCCTGAGCGGCGACCTGCTAAGCGCGCAGCAGGATTATACGGGGGCAGCCAAAGCGTATATCACGGTGGCTGTTCTCTCCGACGACCCCGTGCAGACGCCCAGGGCACTGATCAAGGCAATTGACGCATACCGCCATGCCGGCAATATCACGGAAGCCGATAAAACGATCGCCGAACTGCAAAAACGCTTTCCGAATATCCCTGTGCCTCCAAAATCCAAACAATGAAATCTCTTGCCCTGGGTTTTCTGTCGCTACTCCTCGCGCACCTTCCCGCTCTGGCAACGGATATTCTGCCACCGGTACAAACCGCCAGCGCGACACCGACCCCGTCTGCCACAGCAACCCCTGCAACTTCTCCATCGATCAGTTCTTCGACGACTCTGATTCCCCGTGAGATTCCTGAAATTCACGCCACCATGCTGCTTCCCAAAGAGTGGACCCTCCTTCCGGGAAAGTTACTCGAAGGGGATGTTCTGTTGGCAACCAGAGAAAAAATTACCTCTGAATCCGACCCATGGGCCACAGGTCTTAGCATGACCATCGATCGCAACGGGGCCAAAGACTCCGGACAGAAGGCCAGTGACTACGCTCTCGCACTCGCCCATCAAGCCAGCGATAAAGCAGGCGATGAGGCCTCCCCAATTACGGAGTCACAAGCAGGACCGTTTCATAGGATACGCTTTGAATTCCCTGTCGCCGGGGACCAACCCCTCCTGGTGACCGAGGTGCTAGAGGCCAATGACAGCACCGGCACACTGACGGTCATTCTCTGGCAATCCCCGAAGGAAGAGGCGGCGAAGCTCCACGATCTCAGGGAGGAAATCCTCGCCGGCATCAAACTCGATCCGACGCAGTAACCCCATGATTCGCCCCTACAAACGTCCGGGAAATCTCCTCGGTTTTCTTCTGTTTCTCCTCCTGCTTGGTCTCGCTGTCGGAACGCTTTCTTTCTGGCGAATGATGCGTCCCAAACCGCAGGAGGCACCCGGAGCAGTCTATCATGGGGGCAGCATCTCCCAACCTGTCGAGAGAGACTACACGGACTCGGACAAGTCGTTGGAATCCATCGATAGGGAATTCACAAGCCTTGTGGAACGCGTGATTCCCTCTGTTGTCAGCATCACCACCACGGCGGCTCCCGATCGCGAGGCATTAGTTCGACAGTTTTTCGGCATTGGAGGTCGAGGTGTTGCTCAGACAAGCAAAATGGGCTCAGGGATGATCGTCTCCCCCGATGGGCACATCGTGACCAATTGGCACGTCGTCAACGGGGCAACCGAAGTCTCCGTACAACTTAACGATGGGCGCATGCTCCCAGCCCAAATTGCGGGAGTGGATCAACGTTCCGACATCGCCGTGCTCAAGATTGACGCCGCAGGACTGACTCCGATTGATTTTGGTGATTCCGAACAGGTCAGGGTTGGACAGATGGTTTTTGCCGTGGGCAATCCCTTTGGACTTCAGGAGACCGTGACCCAGGGAATCATCAGTGCCAAAGGTCGTCGCACGACGAGTGAGGCGGCCAATGAGTTCTTCCAGACCAGCACGACCATCAACCNNCAGGCAACTCAGGTGGTCCCCTCATCGACATTCACGGCAAGGTGATCGGGATCAATAATTTTATCATCAGCAGCAGCGGAGGCTCTGAAGGTATTGGCTTCGCGATTCCTTCAAATGTGGCCCGCAAGGTCTACGAGGATATCGTCCAACGGGGGCGGGTGATTCATCCATGGTTGGGCGTCATCATGCGTCCTCTAACCACCTCACTGGCCCAGCAACTCAAACTCCCCGATGCGCATGGGGCACTCATTGCAGCCACTCAGGCCAACTCTCCCGCCGAACGGAGCGGCTTACAGGGGGGGGATGTGATTCTTTCCTTTAACGGACGACCGATCCGAGATGGTACGGATCTTCGCAATCGTGTCGCGGAGGCCCAGGTTGGGACTCCGGTAAAATTTGGTCTCCTGCGCGCAGGTCAACCTCTTGAACTCAATGTGCTGATGGAAGAGGAACCAGCAAACTGATTCTTTGTTCCTTTTAACTCGATACCGGCAGTATACCGACATTCGATGGACACATTTTTCAAATAAAGTTGACTATCATTCAACTTTGTTGAATGTGAACTTGAAGTGACAACCCTTCCCAAAAGAATTGGTAGTAGTATCCGTAAAATCCGCCTCTCCCAGCGACGCACACAGGAGGATGTTGCCGGCTGTGCGGGATTCACCAAGAGTCTTCTTTCCAAAATAGAATCAGGAAAAGTAACTCCTCCCGTTGCAACCTTGATAGGTATTGCTTCAGCGCTCGGCACGACACTCTCCACCCTTGTTGAGGAGAAAAATCATCGGGGAGTCGTTACCGGTACGGCGGAAGAAGTAAAGCAGGGGCTATCCTTGACCGAGCAGGGCTACTGGATTTATCCCTTCGCCTCAAGGCATCAGGGGAAAAAAATGCAACCGATGTTCATAGTGGCCAACCGTGGGGAGGTGAAAGAACACCACTTCAAACACGAGGGTGAGGAGTTTATCTATCTGCTGGAAGGGGCCCTGTGGGTTGAAGTCGGCCAGGAAAGGCATCGACTCGCCGCGGGTGGTTCGATCTATTTTGAATCACACGAACCGCATCAGATCATTCCCATCACCAAAATCGTCAAATACCTCAACATCTTCCTCTAAAAAACTCAGATTAACCCCTCCAGAACATGACAGCACTCTCACGTAGAAAATTTCTAAAACTCGCCGCAAGTGGTGCGGCGGGAGTTTTCTTTCTGATGCAAAGCCGCCTTCGGGCACAACTGCCACCCACGCCCCCGGGACCGCTTCAGCCATGGGTTCCGCTTGATGCATCCAATACTCCGATCGGCAACCCTCGTGGTATTTTCCCCGGCAGGGTGACTTTTGCCCGTGATCCCAGCGCGGCACTCTGGGATGGAAAAACAGGGCGTTGGTGGGATCCGGCGAACATCAACGAGGAGGCTCTGCAGGGAATGTTTTCCAAGTCCTTACGCGGGCTTACAGGGACTGCCAGCGATGCCGATGCCTGGAAAAAGTTGTTTACTTCCTATAACAGCACGCATGCCCGGGGCGACTCTGGATGGAAGGCGGGCGAAACGATTGCCGTGAAGATCAATGTCAATAATACCCTCAAGTACGATGATCAGAAGAATCACATTGATCAATCACCGCAGGCGACACGGGCGCTTCTCCGTCAGCTAACCGGTCCCGGAGGTATCTCGCAGAAGGACATTCTGATTTATGACGCAAGCGTAGGGTGGAGAGTGCGCGCACTTCCCGACCGCATTTACGCCCCTCTTCATGCGGAGTTTCCGGAAGTGCGTTGGATGGACGGCCAGGGACTCAACGGACGAGAGAAGGCCGATTGGGTGGACGGTTCCATTTCCTACACATCACCGGAAACCGAATTGGGTTCCATGCTCCCGAAGCAGATCATCGATGCCACCTATCTCATCAACTTCGCCCTGTTCAAGGGGCATGAGATGTCCGGGGTGACGCTGTGTGGCAAAAACCATTTCGGATCGATCAAATTTCCACAAAAGGATCACCCAAAGTATGTCACCCCGATGAACCGTCCTCCCGACAGTTATTCGGCCTATGTCGACCTTATGGGATGTCCCAATCTCGGTGCAAAATCGATGCTCTACATCGTAGACGGTCTTTACGGGATGATGACAAACGTCGGTGATCCCAAGCTCGATCGCGACCGATGGAAGACTCTTTTCAACGGAGAATGGTCATCCTGCTACTTCATGTCGCAAGATCCGGTGGCGATCGATTCGGTCTGCCTCGATTTTCTACGTACCGAGTACCCGACCGACCTTGGCTTCAGCGGAAACAAAGCGTTCCCTCTCGGGGCTATCCGTAATTGCGACAACTACCTCCACGAGGCAGCCTTGGGAACGAATTATAAACTCGGGCCCTATAAGCCGAATGGTCTCCTCATCGGAAGTCAGGGTGTTCATGAACATTGGAACAATGCCAATGATCGCCAGTACAGCCGCAATCTGAGTCCTGCCGGGAAGGGTATCGAATTGTTCACGGTTTAGTCTCGCTCGCAAAATTTAATAATTTTCTTACATGATGAGACCTTGTCGTCTTTTTTACCTGGCCTGTGTTATCGGCGTTTATTCGACAGGCCTGTTCTCGCTCTCTGCCGCCGTGGAATCCAACGCCATTTCAGCACCAAAGGCGTCACCAACTCCTCGATACCTCGACCCTGCAGCACCACTGGAGGAGCGGATCCAGGATCTCATCGGTCGGCTAACACTCGAGCAAAAGGCCCAGTTACTGAATCACAAGGGGCCTACCGTCACCGTCGGAGACTTCCACATCCGAGCCGACCAGTGGAACCAATGCCTTAACGGAGTGCAGTGGGACCGGCCAACAACACTCTTCCCCGTCTGCATTGGCCTCGCAGCAACCTGGAATCCTGAGCTTATCCAACGCGATGTTGCCGCCGTCCTCTCCGATGAAGCCCGCGCCATTTACAATAATTGGCACTTCGATCCCCAGGCCCCCGGCGAACACAAGGGACTAATCTATCGCGCACCGGTCATCAATATCGAACGCAATCCCTATTGGGGTCGGAATCACGAGTCGTGGGGGGAGGATCCCTTCCTCACAGGCCGCATGGCTGTCGCCTATGTGAAGGGCATTCAGGGCGACGATCCTGATCACCTCAAACTCGCCGCCACCTTGAAGCACTTCGCGGTGAACAACGTTGAAGGCGACCGCACAAAGCTGAATGCCACAGTTTCCGAGCGCATGTTGCGCGAATATTGGCTCCCACATTGGCGCGATGCCGTGGTCGAGGGGCAGGCCAGTTCGCTCATGGCCAGCTACAATGCGATCAATGGCACACCCAATAATATCAACCATTGGTTGCTCACCGATCTGCTGAAAACCGAGTGGAATCACCAGGGGTTTGTCGTATCCGATCTTGGCGGCGTGAAGACAATGGTCGAGGGTCACGAGAAGGGGCAGATGAATTATGTGGAGGCGGTCGCAAAGAGCGTGATGGCCGGCTGCGATTTCTCCGACAAGGAATTTCAGGACAATATTCCTACAGCCGTGCGCGAGGGAAAACTTACCGAGGCACGCCTTGACGACGCGCTCACCCGTGTGCTCCGCATCCGTTTCCGCCTCGGTGAGTTCGATCCCTTTAACACGAATCCTTACAGCAAGATTCCAATCTCCGTTGTCAACAGTCCTGACCACCGCGCCATCGCCCTGAAGGTCGCGAGGGAATCCATCGTCTTGCTTCAGAATCAGGGACCGCTCCTCCCGCTTGATCGTGCGAAGATCAAGCGAATCGCCGTCCTTGGGCCGCTAGCCGACCGGGTTAACAAGAACAACTACAACGGCGTCCTGCCGGATTCGGTGACACTTCTTCAAGGAATCAAGGACCGTGTGGCACCGGGAACCGAAATTGTTTATGGCGTTGGTGGAGTTGTCGGTGGCAAACCCAATTCCTGGATCAAAAACTCGATAGAGCCCAAGATTGATGAGACTTCAGAACTTTCGAAAGCCGTGGAACTGGCACGCCATGCCGATGTCGCCATCGTCTGCGTCGGCACCACTGCTGCCATCGAACAGGAAGCCCGAGACCGTACTTCTCTCGGATTGTCGGGCAACCAAGAACAACTCGTCGAAGCTGTCGCAGCCGTTAATCCCCGCACCATTGTCGTGGAAATGAGCGCCGGCCCCCTCACCGTTCCCTGGATCAAGGACCATGTTCCCGCCGTTCTGCAGGCCTGGTGGCCCGGTGAGGAAGGAGGCAACGCCATCGCAGACGTCCTGTTCGGCGACTACAACCCCGCCGGACGACTGCCCCATACCGTGTATGCATCCGAGGCCCAGGTTCCGCCGATCGACGAATACGACATCACGAGGGGCTTTACCTACATGTATCTGAAAGGGGCCCCTCTGTTCCCCTTCGGTCACGGCCTCAGCTACACGACCTTTGCCTATTCCAATCTGAAAGTCTCACCCGCAACCCTCTCCACCACCGGAACTCTCACGGTCAGTATTGACGTCAAAAACACCGGCAACCGCCCTGGCGATGAGGTCGCGCAACTCTACATCCACGAGGTGAAGCCCACTGTCGTTCGTCCCGCCGAAGAGTTGCGCGGCTTCCAACGCATCACCCTGAATGCCGGAGAAACCCGCACACTCACTTTCACCATTCCCGCCGCAAAACTCGCCTACTGGGACGAGCGCACCCATGCCTTTGTCGTCAACCCTGGCACATTTGACGTGCTCGTCGGAGCATCCTCCGGAGACATACGAGCCCGCGATCGGATCAATGTAACTCAGTGATCCCGCAGATTCCGGTCCCTCTATGAACCACTCGCTCCTCTGCCTTTTTTTGATGCTCCTCGGTGACCCAGCGCTTCACGCCGTCGACCCCGCCCCCATCCAGGTCGCGCCCGAAAACAAGGTCCACGACAGTAACAGCATGGCCACTGCTGATCTTAGCCCCGCCCCCGCATCACCTGTTACTCTCCCCGGAAATGGACTGGCACAACATCCCTTCCTCTACTCTGGGGAGTGGGATTATCGCAAACCTGTCCAGACCCTCTTTCTCGTCCGCGACGGCAAAGTAGCGTGGTCTTACGACATCCCGACGAAGGACGAACACGGCACGCTGCAGGAGCTTGGCGATGCAACCATGCTCTCCAACGGAAACATCCTTTTCTCTCGCAAAATCGGAGCTAGCGAAATCACGCCCGACAAGAAGATTGTCTGGAACATCGACGCGCCCAAGGGATCCGAGATTCACTGCGTCCAACCCATCGGTCTTGACCGGGTATTGGTGATGCAAAATGGCAATCCGGCCAAACTGATGATTATTCAAAAGGCGACGGGAAAGGTTGAAAAGGAGCTAACGATCCCCGTCCAGCATCCTGAGAAACCGCATCTGCAATTCAGACGTGTCCACATGACTCAAGCCGGCACATTCCTTGCCGCGCATCTCGACCAGGGGAAAGTCGTGGAATACGATAAGGATGGCAAAGAAATCTGGTCCTTCGCTACGCCTAGCCCTTGGTCAGCCGCACGTCTCAAGAATGGCAACACCCTCATCACTTGCGGCACCTCGACAGTTCGCGAGGTAAATCCAAAAGGTGCTGTTGTCTGGGAGTTCAATCAAAAGGATGTGCCCGACATCAAACTCTTCATCCTTCAGGAAGTCTCGCGTCTAGCCAATGGCAATACGGTGATTTGCAACTGGTGCCCGGTTAATTTGAAAAATCCAAAAGACTGGCCAGCTTCGGTACAACTTCTCGAAGTGACCCCCGAAAAGAAAGTCGTCTGGGCATTGCGCTCATGGAATGCACCAGCGGATCTCGGGCCTGCTTCTTCTATTCAACTACTCGACGAGCCCGGCGTCGCAGAAAACGGAGATTTACAACGATGAAGCCACTCATCCCGACATTGCTGGGGTTGTAAAAAATCCTTCGGTGAATTCGCAAGGGACGGTTTAAGGTTCACGATGATTGAAATGCAACCATGGGTTCCTCTTCAGTGAAGATCCATCTGAAGCGAATCTTACGAATCGTAAAACCGATTTCATAAAAACCTACAGGAGAACCGCGTGCAGGCCGACTCTTTGACTCCAATGAATTCATGCCTTGAGCGTTTGAATAATAGTATGGCCATCGATTTGCCAGCGCCATGGGGTTGGTTGGCAAGGAGGAAGCGAAGCGGCTGTAGTTTGACGACACTTGCCTCCCGGCAAGTGGTGTCGCCCAAAGGGTCTCGCATCGGCGAGATCTTCCGCGCCTCTTCCCAGAGGCTTAGTTCTGTGCTACAGGCCTAGCGAGGCAACACCACCAAAACACCCTATGCCTCCGCAAAGAATGGCTAGAGAATTACTTAAACCGCTCTAGGTACCCGACAAAGTGATGAGAGACACTTGCGGTCAGGAGCAGAGCAAGGCTAAAGTCCTCCATCCCCATGGTTGAACAGCCACCGACTTTCAAAACTCAACGCCGTAACACGACAATTGTCGTGACGATCTGGGTGCTGGCACTTGTTGCCTTCCTGGAACTTGTCTTCGCAGGCATCGCTTTGACGCCACGTATTCTGGCAGCCGTGCGCAACGGCCAATCTACATCGTTGGCTGCCACAACTCCAGCCTCACAGCCCTCTCACACCCTTCCGCCACAGACCACACCTGCTCTGGACGGAGCCTCCCTTCCTGACCTCAACCGGGATGTCACCACTCCCGACACTCCGCTGCAACCGACTTCAACAGACAGTGCGCAACAGGGTGCCAGCACACTTGGAATCGTCAGCGCCAAACTTGATGGTTCCGATGAGGGATCCAGAAAACTACTGATCACCATCAAGGCGAATCCAAAAATTCCGATAGATGTTCCACAGGTCAAGGTACAGGTCTATTTTTACGACACTGACGGTACGGAGATCACCCCCAGCAAAGCGCAGGTTACCTCCAGTTGGACGAGTCCTCCGGTGGATTGGAAAGACGGCGAACCGGAACTTCTGGAAGTCCGTTACCTTCCGGACTCCGTGGATTCAGACATCAAGTTCGCCGGATATATCGTCGCCATTTACTACAAGGGTGATCTGCAGGATTATCGTTCGGAGCCTTCCAGTCTGACCAAGCT
>DKEN01000109.1:0-7852 GCA_002452515.1 Spartobacteria bacterium UBA6821
CGTGGGCACGCCCGAGTTCAATCCCAAGCCCCCTAAAAGTCGGCAGGTTTGGGGGGTGGCAGAGTCATCACCGGCGCCCCATCCGGAAGATCCATGGGCCGAACAGCTTCCGCCTTGCGAACTTCCTTTTCGGTTCCCGGATCGGTGGCAGGAAGCGCCACCGGTACATTGGTAGAGACCTGATTGGTATCGGCACCGGGATCTTTGCCATCCGGCGTGGTGGCCCTTGCGACTTTGACATTGGAATCATCCACAACGCCGGCACGCAAAGGATTCACCGAGTGGTAAATATCATTTTGCGCCAGCAGAGTTGGAGCATTCACCGGGATGGGGCGGATACGCGTAAGATCAATCGCTGAGGCCGCACGAGGCCATTCCTCCTCGTCAATCCCCCTGCTGTAATCACGCACCCCTCCTCCATGGATATCGCAGATCGTGGTGGGCATCTCGTCAGGCGTGGCATATTCGGTGGTCACCAGACCGGGCGTTTTCCGACACTCCTCAGCGGGTAGCAGTCCCGAGCTTCGGCAGATCTCGACGGGTTTGAGTCCTCCGGGAACAAGCAGTGGCTTTGATGGGAAGGAAGCCAGCGAGGCATTCATTATCTGCGCCCAGATTGGGAGGGCCAGATCCTTACCAAAGGCCCCGCGATAGATGGTGGTCGGTTTGTCAAATCCAACCCAGACGCCGCAGGTCACCGCGCTGGAATAACCGACAAACCAAGTGTCGGTGAAGTCGTAGGCCGTCCCTGATTTTCCCGCAAGAAGATCATTGGTCGCTATCCCGTCAGCCGCCGCCTCGGGGGCACAGGTCTTGTGCAGGGCATCCTCAAGCACCGTGTGTACCTGATAGGCCGCCTCGGCGGAAATGACGGGAACACGAGTGGAGGGATTGTCATAGAGGACATTCCCCTCCGGATCGGTGATGCGGGTGATAGTGAAGAGCTTAGCAGGCCGCGATCCAGCTCCAGGAAAGGCTGTGTAGGCCAGCGTCAGTTCATCGAGTGTCATCTCACTCGATCCAAGATAGGCATTAGCCACATCACGCAACGGGGAACGAATCCCTTCGTCCTTGCAGAACTTTCCGAGGGCATCCAGCCCTGTCATGAAGCCAAGCCTCACCACGGCGGCGTTTTTCCCGCGCGCCACGGCCTCATGGGATGTCATAGGCCCCTCGTAGTCGTTATCGGAACGTTCTACCCCCCACTCACCAAGAATGCCGCTATCGCCGCCGATCATCACGAAATGATTGTCGATGCAGGCGTCGTCGACCATTTCACCCGGAAAAATCCCTTTGGCATAGGCTGCCGCAGCCACCATGGGAGTGAAGAGCGTTCCCGGGGGGCGCCGCCCCTGTAGGGCGCGATTGTATTCGCTGTGCAAAAAATCACGGCCGCCTACCAGTGCCAGAATTCCTCCGGTCGTGTTATCCACGGCAAGCACCGCTCCTTGTAAATAGTTCGGAGCCGGCAGCGTCACAGGCTCGCCCCTTTGCGCGGCCTCCTCAAGATTCTGATTGATCTGACGATAGCGTTCATACGTCAGATGATTGTAACCGGGCTGCTTTTCAATTTCCGCAAGGTGGGCGCGCAAGGCCCTCTCTGCCGTAACCTGAAGCCTTCCGTCAAAGGTAGTCTGAATCCTGACCCCTTCGTTCATGGCGCGGTCGTAGCCGAGCGCGGCAATCGCCTGTTGCCTCACCAGATCGATGGCGTAGGAAACCCGGTTTGGATTTGTCCTTTTGCGCACCAGCAGCGGAAGTTGGGTGGCATTCTCAAATTCATCGCGACTGATCAGGCGCATCTCCCTCATTCTCGTCAGCACAAAATCACGCACTTTCTGCGCACCTTTGGGATTGTTCCAAGGGGAGAGACTATTAGGGCTCTTGAGCAGTCCCGCGAGCATCGCACACTCCCCGACGTTCATGTCCTTAGCGGGTTTGCCAAAGTATCCCCGTGACGCCGCCTCCACACCATAGAGTCCGCTGCCGAAATAGACGCGGTTGAGGTAGAGCTCCATGATCTTTTCCTTGGAAAGATGCTCCTCGATCCGCCAGGCCAGGAACATTTCGAGAATCTTGCGGCGGAAGGTGCGCTCCTTGAGATCAAAGGAGTTGCGCGCCAGTTGCTGCGTTACCGTGCTCGCCCCCTGCTTCACCCGGCCCTGCCGGTAATTGCTGATGGCTGCACGGAGTACGCCGAAATAATCGACCCCGTGATGCTCAAAGAACCGGTTATCCTCTTCCGCCACCACAGCATTCACCATCCCCTTGGGAATCTCATCATAGGTAACAGGGAGACGATTCTGGATGAAGATTTTCCCGATCTGCTGGCCCGTGCGGTCATAGATGACACTTGCAGATTCCATCTTGGGAAGTTTATCCAGATCAAAGGAGTTAGCCTTCTCGTTAAACTCGGAATACATCCAGCCATAGACGACTAAAGCTCCTATCCCCATGGCGACAACCAGGAGAAGGGGCACAAGAAACCAGAGCCGCAAAAACCATGGGGTCTTGCGGCGTTTAGCTTCTTCTTTTTCCCAACTGTAACGATGGCGTGCGATCCAGAAACTTTTTCATGAACCGTTGCTTCGGGCAAGCTCTTGCCTTCAAGGAGGCAGTCTATTTAATCAGCGTTTCTTTAACCGATAGGACTACCCATTGACCAGACTCCCTCCACCTGCCAGTCAGCAGAAAACTGAAGTAGGTCGGCCCTCTTGCCAACTTCCAGAGATCCCCGTTTCCCATCAACACCCAAGGACCGAGCTGGAGTAAGAGAAGCCATGGCAACAGCTTCTCCCAAAGGCACTCCCACCTGCTCCACCATCACCCTCACCCCGTCAATCATGCCAATCGTACTCCCTGCCAGGCGTCGATCAGCACCTTCTCCCGTCCAAGCCGCCCCCTGCTCAACCACACAGGAAAGGCCACCGAGTTCAAAGGGGGAGCCTTCCGGCAGACCGGTGCCTGCGGTGGCATCCGAGACGATGGCCACCGATTCCCACCGCTTGGAGAGCCATGCCAGACGCAACAGTGTGGGGGAGAGATGGCGTCCATCGGCGATCACTTCGCAGAGGACTTCGTTTGTTAGAGCCGCCTCGGCGAGTCCTGTGTGCCGGACTCCCCCTTCACTTCGCAGAGAGGACATGCAGTTATAAAGGTGCGTCACTTGCGTACAACCCGATTGAAATCCTTTCAACGCCTCTTCTTCTGTTGCATTGGAATGACCAGCACTTGCAGTAATTCCATGCTGCACAAGAACACGGATCAGTTCCAAACTGCCTGGCAATTCCGGGGCAAGAGTCATTCTTGCAATCACTCCGGCATGACGCAGCAGTTCCTTCGTTTCGCATGCGGAGGGATGTCGGAGCATCTCCTCTCGGTGCGCCCCCCGGCGATAGGGTGAAAAGTAAGGGCCTTCCAGATGGATTCCAGCAAATCGTGAACCTGCCGTTTTCCTCTGATACTCTTCAGCAGCGACGAGCACTCTCTCCATATCCTCCAGCGATGCAGCCACCGTGGTGAGTACGGCCAGCGTTGTCCCCTTGCTCGCATGAAAGTTGAGAATGTCCTCAAAGGCCTCCGTCGTCGCCTCCATCGTGTCGCGCCCCATCGCCCCATGGCAATGGAGATCAATCAATCCAGGCGCAAGATACGCTCCTCCGCAGTCAACCACCGCGTCGCACAACTCCTCTTCCTCACGCAGGTGCTTCTCAAAATCAGCATGATCGGATCGAAGTTCTAGACGATGGATCAATCCATCCTGCTCGCACAGAAAACCCTCATCTCGGCCTCTTCCCGCGACTCCAGGGGGAAGAACCAATCGGGCGTTCTTAAAGAGTTTCCTAGGCATGGGAAGCGCTTGGCTCCGTCGCGAGAGAATCAGTTTTTGATCAAGGCATCCCCGATATGAATCCGGTAATCCTTGATACGTCCGGTCACACTGGTTCCGGCCCTCGGGGTATAGCGGAAGCCACCGATGGAGACACTCTTGCCAAGATCGATCACCAGATAGTGAGGGTGATTGGGCTGGGTGGATTTCCAGGAGGTGTGCCAATAGTTCGATGTTTGTCCGTCAATCGCATTGGAAGCCGACCCATCCTCAGCGATGAGTTCCTCACTATCGACATAGGCAATTGTCCAATTCTGATGTGGGATGGAATTGCCCTGCGGGTCCAGGAGATCGAGCTCAGCGATGGCGGCAAACGGCTTCCCATCATAGGCGTTCAGGGTCTCGATGCAGAACTGCCGTCCAGTAAAAGGCTTTGGCAGCTTCACTTCCTGCGCGTCAGTTCCCGGAAGGAAACTTCCCTTGAGTGCCACATCGGAGTCCTGAAGTTGCAGATGAGCCTGGGAAATCGAGGTGCGGGAAAAATCGAGTTCGGGATGCAACTCATTGAGAATCGGTTTTTCCAACCCGCCCACACGCGCCTCCCGTGGGCCGATCAGATCCAGAATCATGATCTCATTGGTTCCCTCCTTTAACCAAGGCCCTGGAAGATAGACGGTCTGCGTCGGACCGATATTCCAGAAACGAGAGAGGCAATGACCATTGATCCAGACGACACCTTTGCCCCAAGTCCGAAGATCCAGGAATGTATCGGCAGGTTTTGCAACTGTGAAGGTGCCGCGCCAGAATGCGGGTCCCGCCACGGGTTGCCCCGTCACTGGCTGCCATTTCAACGAGGAGAGCATCGTCGCATCCAGAGGCAGGGGATAGACCTCCCAACCGCCGGTGAGCGTGATCGAGTCATTCGGCCCAGAGGTCAGCTTGACAGGTCCTTTCAAGCCTTTGCGGTCATGGATTTCCTTTCCAAAATTCACATGTCCCATTGCTTCGACAACGATGTCGAGTTGTGCTTTTTTCTCTCTCGCCGGCACCATGACGGAAAAGTGATGGGAGCGACGATCCATGACCCCGAGCTGTTTTCCGTCCAAGAAGACCCATGCGAAATCGCTGACCTGTTCCGCCTGCAGGGTTGCGGCAGGACCGGGGGGGATTTCCACACGATAAAGCGTGCAGCCATGCCCCTGATCATAAGCCTCCATATTCCTTGGAGTTTCGTCACTGATTGGAACCGGAAGATTCTCAAAAACTGGCGCTCGTTCCGTCAGGGAGAAGGAAGGAATGTTTATCACGGGATTGGCAGGAGGAGGATCGGGAAGTTTTTCCCCGGCTGGAAGGTACTTTGAAATGAGATCGCGCGTGGCTTGAAACTTTGCATTTGTCCAGCCCGCTTCCGAGATGGGGGCATCGTAGTCGTAACTGTTCACATCCGGCTTGAAGGGACGATCCGTACCGGGCCAAAGCCCTGGCGTTGTTCCTCCGTGCGCCATGTAGAGACTGAAGGAAAGCCCGTTTTTGAGCATATACTCGAGATCCTCAAGGTACGCCTGATTTTTACCAAGATGATGGGGGGCTCCCCAGGTGTCGAACCATCCGGGGTAAAACTCGCCGCACATCAGCGGGCCGTTTGTCTGCACCTCACGAAGTTTTTGGAAAGCCCCCTTGGCATCACGGCCAAAATTGACAACCTGCAACAAATCGGGCCGGAATCCTTTCTTCAATGCGTCTCTTGGATTGCAGGCGAACAATGGGATATTGAATCCAGCATCGATCAATGCCTGCCGGAGCTTACCCATGTACTCAGCATCCTTGCCGTAAGAGCCATATTCATTCTCAACCTGCGCCATGAGAATTGGTCCGCCATGGGTGACCTGCAGCGGGCCCAGTACACGACCAACCTCGCCATACCATGCAGTGGCGGCCTTCATGAAGTCAGCATCCTGCGTGCGGAGTTGAATCTTATCGTTCTTCAGCAACCACCAGGGAAGTCCTCCCCCATCCCACTCGGAACAGACATACGGACCGGGACGGAGAATGATCCAGAGCCCCTCTTCTTGCGCGATGCGACAGAATTCCGCGGCATCCGCCTGTCCACTCCAATCGTATTTTCCCTGCTCGAATTCGTGAAAATTCCAGAAGAGATAGGCGCAGACAGCATTCATCCCCATCGCCTTCACCGCCTGTAAGCGATTCCTCCAATACTCGCGGGGAACGCGGGTGAAGTGCATCTCTGCAACCCGAAGGACGATCGGTTTACCATCCAGGAGAAAATCCTTATCCCCGATGGCAAAGGAGTGTTTCGGCTGAATATCAGACACCCCGTCAGCAGCCATCGTTTTTCCTCCGATCAGGAGACATAGGAACAGCAAATGAAGAAGCCTTAGAGAAAATATTCTCAGGGAGATCTGGAAAAATGGCATGATGGGAAAACTTAGGTTGCAGCATCGAGATTCAAGGAGTCGAAGGAATGCCCCGTTGTGTGGAGTAATGGTTCTGCGACGAATCCCGGGGGAAAGAAAGGAGACATGGAAGTGATGACTAAACCAAATCCGACTCGAGATGACAACCCGGGATGAAAAGAGGATTCACGGAGGACTGTCCCGATTGGCAGCGACCACCTTTGTTGCAGTTATCGACTCGTCGGCAGAAAACAAAAACCCCCGGTGTTACCCGGGGGTTGAAAGTGCTTTGACCAGCTAAGCTGATTAGCAGGTTTAAAGTTCCACCTCGCGTTTAACGTGAGTAAAGCTCAACAACAAGCTGCTCGTTGACAACCGGGTTGATCTCTTCACGAGTCGGAATGCGAACAACCTTGCCGGAGAGATTCTCCTTGTCAACCAGAAGCCAATCCGGTGGCTCGACAATCTGGGTCTGCTCCAAACCACGCTGCGCAAGGCGCTTGGAACCATCCTTAGAGCGTACAGAAACCACATCGCCAACCTTGAGAGTGGCGGACGAGATGTCTGTCTTGCGGCCATTCAGGGCAACGTGACCGTGGGCGACAAGCTGGCGTGCAGCCGAGCGTGTCTTAGCAAAGCCGAGACGATAGACAACATTGTCGAGACGTGTCTCAAGGAGTTGCAGAAGAATCAGACCGGTAATGCCGCGGGTCTTGAGGGCAGTCTCGAAGTAACGGCGGAACTGGCGNNCGGGATCCCTTGGGACCATGCTGTCCCGGAGGATAAGGCTTGTTTTCGAATGCGCGGCCTGATCCGGCGAGGAGCACGCCGTAACGGCGGCTGACTTTGGTTTTGGGTCCTGTGTAACGGGCCATGGAATAAAAAGGGTAGTGGTGAAAAAAGGCTAGTGACTCGGATCAGACGCGGCGCTGCTTGGGAGGACGGCAGCCGTTATGAGGAACAGGAGTGACATCCTGAATGACTGAAATTTCAAGCCCGATGGCCTGCATGGCGCGGACAGCCGATTCACGACCTGAACCAGGTCCCTTGACGCGAACCTGAACTTCCTTGAGACCGTGTCCCATGGCCTGGCGGCAGGCATCCTGGGCAACCATCTGTGCAGCATAGGCAGTGCTCTTACGAGACCCCTTGAACCCCATCTTGCCGGCGCTCGACCAGCCAATCACTGCACCACGGAGATCAGTGATGCTGACGATTGTGTTATTGAAGGTTGCCTGCACATGAGCGATGCCATGGGTGATGTTCTTGCTACCCTTGGCCTTGACGATCTTGGGTGGCTCAATCGGATCATCCAGATTGAAGCTGATCGGTGCAGCCGCAGCTGTCTCCTCGACCTTCTTTTCCTTGGCTTTCTTGACTTTNNGGGGTGATGTTCCTTGTTCTCCTCGTGACGCTTTGCATCTTGGGAAAGGGCTTCTGAGCCGGCGGACGGAGTCTCGGGTGCGGGTGTTTCTTCGGACATGAATGGAATGTGCTAAATCTGTTCGGTATGATGGACGCGATTAGTCCTTGGCACGAACCACGCCGACGGTCTTGCGAGGCCCCTTGCGGGTGCGTGCATTGGTCTGGGTGCGCTGACCGCGAACGG
>DKEN01000109.1:7864-20017 GCA_002452515.1 Spartobacteria bacterium UBA6821
ATGCAGGAAATAATGGAACCGATCTGCTCAGGAGAGAGCTCCTTGGCACGGGTGTCGGGATTGATGTTGGCCTGTTCCAAGATGCGCTTGGAGGTCTTGAGGCCGATACCGTAAATGTAAACGAGCGAGGCTTCGATGCGCTTGTCGCCTGGAATTTCTACGCCGAGGAGTCTTGGCATGATCGTGGTTCTGTGTGGTGGATGGTAGCTTTGGGAATCCTAAATGCTGATGAGAGCCGGATTAGCCTTGGCGCTGTTTGTGACGGGGATTCTTGCAGACAACGCGCACCACATTGTTGCGGCGAACGATTTTGCAGGTTTCGCAAAGACGTTTAACGGAGGCTCGGACTTTCATTGGAAAAATGGGCGGAAATTCACAACGGCCGGGGCCGTCACGGTTGTCAGTTTATGGTTGGCTGTATTGGAGGACTGGGAAGTCGCTGGATGATTGTTCCCTTATTGAGATCGTAAGGAGAAACACTGACAACTACATGATGTCCGGGAACGATGCGAGTGAATTTCAACCGCAGCAAACCCGAAACCGTAGCCAGTATCCTTCTGCCGCCGGCTAACTCCACACGGAAGCGGGCCTTGGACAGTTTCTCTACGACGAGGGCCTGGTGTTTTAAGCTATGAGTGGCATGCATGTCAAGACCTCAGGTTCATTTTCCGTCACTAAAATTGTGTGCTCGAAATGAGCCGAAGGTTTCCCGTCAGTCGTCACCACCGTCCACTTGTCCTCCAGGATCCTCACCCCCTCCCCACCGAGGTTAATCATCGGCTCCACAGCAAGCGTCATGCCGGCCTTGAGCTTCGGCCCGGAACCACGCCGACCATAATTCGGGATCTGAGGCTCCTCATGAAGTTTTCGCCCCACTCCGTGTCCTACAAATTCACGCACGACCCCCAGTTTCTGCCTTAGTGCCTCGGTCTCGATGTAGTTGCACAAATCCCCAAGTCTCCGTCCGGCGACGGCAAACGGAATCGCCCCTTCAAGAATCTGCTTCGTTGCGGTGCATAACCGCTCGGTTTCAGGATCCACCACCCCGCAGGCAACCGTTGTCGCAGTGTCTCCGATCCATCCGTCAAGAACCACCCCGCAGTCGATCTTGACAATATCACCATAAGCCAAACGGCGGGGCCCTCCGATACCATGCACGACCTCCTCGTTCACTGAAATGCAGGTCTGGCCCGGAAATTTATGATATCCAAGAAAGGCACTTTTACAGCCTAGTTCGGCCATGAAATCGGCCGCCGCCAGATCAACCTCACCGGTCGTGATTCCAGGGGCAACCAACTTTGTAAGACGATCGAGCACAATTGCTGCGGCACGTCCGGCGGCGCGCATCTTATCAATCTCAGCGGGTGTTTTGATTGGAATCAATGACATGAGGAGTGGAAAAGAATTATGGATTCGGGATTTCTAGGAAAGAAGAAACCAGCACTCAATCCACATTGCATCCTGGTTACTTCAGGAAAACGAGTGTTGAAATCGCCGTGAAAACAGCGTCGCTCCCCTCCCCGGCATTGACTCGATGAAGCAAATGTGGAGATGTCTGCTCGTAATAGCCGATCACCGGGGCAGTCAGTTCCCGATAAACTTCGAGGCGCTTCTCAACCGCCTCGGGCCTGTCATCATCACGACGGATCAGTGCTGCTCCGCAACGAGGGCAATTCCAACCCTCCGCGAGCGTATCCAACGGCGCACTGAAAGTGGCACCACAATTCAGACACGAGAGCCGCGATGATGTCCTGCGTCGAATCTCTTCGTCAGTAAGATCGAGAACAATCAGCAGATCCAGCGGAGCGGCAAGCCCAGAGAGCGCAAGATCAAGATGCTCGGCCTGGGCAACTGAACGGGGGAACCCGTCAAAGATAAACCGTGTCCCATGCTCTGACATCCAGGTGGTGATGATGCGGATTGCGAGTTCATCGGGCACAAGCAATCCTTGCCGTGTCCAAGAATCAGCCGCCTGGCCAAGTATTGTTCCCCTGGCACACTCGGAGCGCAGCAAGACTCCTGTGGAGACATGGGGTATGCCGAATTTGGCAGCCAGCCTATCAGCCTGTGTCCCCTTGCCAGATGCAGGGGGTCCTAGCAGCACAATTCGCTGCTTCACGGAATTTTAGTGGTGGTGGGTGAGAATGATCGTCACCCCCGCGATGACAAAAAGACCAAGTCCAGAAAAAAGCCAAACAAGGGAGGTATCACTCACTGCAGAACCGCTCACGGATGGACGGGCACCACTACGACCGCGCATCTTACCTTTACGCAAGAATCCATCATAATGGCGCTGCAAGAGGAAGGTTTCCACCTGACGCATCGTATCGAGAGTCACACCCACGATGATGAGCAAACCGGTGCCGCCGAAGAACTGAGCAGCCATGTAGGGCACCTGAAGGGCGCGACTGATGAATTGCGGAAGGATGGCGATCACAACCAGGAAAAGAGCCCCGGCAAAGGTCAAGCGACCCATTGTATAATCAAGAAACTCCGCTGTTGGCTTCCCGGGACGGACACCGGGAATAAAGCCGCCGTTTTTCTTGAGATCATCGGCGATCTGGGCGGGTTGAAACTGGGTGGCAACCCAGAAATAGCTGAAGCTGAAAATCAGCAAAGCATAGAGAGTATAGTGCATCCAGCCGCTTTGGAGCTGGTTCGCCCACCAGACAGCCCATCCCTGATGGCCGAAGGCCATATTCAAAATAGTGGATGGGAACAGCAGGATAGCCTGTGCAAAGATGATCGGCATAACACCGGCATAATTTACCTTCAGGGGCATGTATTGGGTCTGACCACCATAAACCTTACGGCCAACGACACGCTTTGCATATTGAACGCTGATCCTGCGGGTGGCCTGTGTCACGGCGATAACCGCGGCGATCACGATAAAGAGGAAGGCACAGAGAATTACCAAAACTACAGGACTGACATTGGCGGCCTCGCCATTGGTCGGCACAAAAGTGCGCCAGGCCTGCACCAGACCCGCCGGCAATTGGGCAAGAATGCCGATGGTGATGATAACGGAGATTCCGTTTCCGATTCCCCGTTCGGTGATCTGATCGCCCATCCACATCAGGAAAAGGGTACCCGATGTCATGATAAGCACGGTGAGCAGGCGAAAGGCGATACCCGGATCGGAAACCAAGGGAATGCCAAGGCGTGTGATCGTGTCCGTGATCCCAGGAAGGAAGGGATTGGACTGGGGGCTTTCAAACGAAAGAGCCAGAAGCCATCCCTGAAAGATGCAAAGCAGGATTGTGGTGTAACGTGTGTATTGGGCGATCTTCTGACGCCCCCCATCCTCACGCGCAAGGCGTCCGAGTTTCGGAATCACCGCACCAAGAAGCTGAAGCATGATCGAGGCACTGATATAGGGCATGATCCCGAGGGAGAAAATGGCACAATTCCCTAGCGCACCACCTGAAAAGAGATTGAAGAGAGCTGCTGCACTTCCACCGGCGCCATGGTCTGCCACATTAAGGAACCAATCACGAAGCACCATGGCATTGACACCGGGAGTGGTGATTGCCGCACCGATTCGCATGATCACGATCATGCCAAGGGTGAAGAGCACGCGCTGTCTCAGCTCGGGGATCTTGAATATATTGGCAAAGGCCGAGATCATAGAATGAAACAGGGCCGACTACTCATCGTAGCGGCCCGGCAGGGTTGAAGTTTTTAGGCAGCCTTTGCTGCTTTGACAGCCTTGGTCTGCTTTGGCTTGGGCTCACGAAGAATGAGTGAACCGCCTGCCTGCTCAAGTTTCTCGCGGGCAGCGGCACTTGACTTATCCACCTCAACGGTGAAGGACTTGGTCACGGTGCCTCGGGCCAGAAGCTTGATGCCATCGTTCCGTCCATGCACAAGACGGATGGCGCGAAGGGCAGCCTCGTCAATGCGGGAACCCGCCTCAAAACGCTCTTCAAGCGTGTCGAGATTGACCACGGCATAAACCGGCTTGAAATCTTTATTGTTGAATCCGCGCTTGGGGAGACGACGGATCAGGGGCATTTGACCGCCTTCAAATCCGAGACGGATGCTGCCGCCCGAACGGGCTTTCTGTCCCTTGTGGCCACGGCCAGAGGTCTTTCCATGACCACTGCTTTCGCCGATACCGAGACGTTTGCGGCGGTGTTTGGCACCGGGACGGGGGGCGAGATTATGAAGACGCATGAGTTTGATTCGTTAAAAATTAATGGAAAACTGAACTGGCAGAAGGGAAACCTTACGCAGCGACCGCTTCAACAGCCGTTTCAGGCGTACGAAGCTTCTTGCCGCGAAGTCTCATGATTTCGTTACGGGGACGCAGGCTGGTGAGAGCGGAGAGCGTTGCCTTAACAACATTCGAATGATTGCTGGAACCGAGGGATTTCGCGAGCACGTCGCGGATTCCGGCAGCCTCTATGACAGCACGCACACCACCACCGGCGATCACACCTGTACCGGGGGAAGCTGGGCGAAGCAGAACACGTCCGCCGCCGAACTCACCGATCACCTCGTGGGGAATCGTGTTCTCGGAAAGAGAAACAGGAACCATGGCCTTGCGGGCGGCCTCTGATCCCTTGCGGATTGCTTCGCTGACCTCATTGGCTTTACCGAATCCGATGCCGACGCGGCCTTTCATGTCACCAGTGACAATAAGAGCGCTGAAACTGAAACGGCGTCCACCTTTGACGACCTTGGCGCAACGATTGATGAAAACGACCTTCTCGATCGTGTCTTTTGGTGTGTCGTCTGCGGGCTTATCCCGACGGGGTCCGCGTTTGTTGGGTTTTTCGGCCATAGAAATTAGAACTGGAGTCCTCCCTCACGGGCGGCATCGGCCAAGGCCTTCACCTTGCCATGATAGTGGAAACCGCCGCGGTCAAAAACAACCTTGTCAACCTTGTTGGCAAGGCCGCGCTCGGCGATGAGTTTACCAACCTTGATAGCCGTGGCGACATTCGCCCGGTTGCTCGGATCCTTGCGGAAGGACTCTTCGGTGGTGTTGACGCTGGCCAGGGTCGCACCGGCCAGATCGTCGATGACCTGTGCGGTGATATGCTGACCGGAGAAATGGATCGCGAGACGCGGACGCTCGGCAGTGCCGGCGACTTTCTTGCGAAGTCGGACGTGACGCAGTTTGCGGGAATTGGTGGCGGACATGGTTGTGTGCTCCGTTGATTACTGGACGGTTTTGCCTTCTTTGCGGCGAACGTTTTCGCCAGCATAGCGGATTCCCTTACCCTTGTAAGGCTCAGGTGGGTAGTAGGCGCGGATATCGGCGGCAACCTGGCCGACGAGATGTTTATCGATTCCCTCAATCGAGATCTTGGTGTTGTCAGTGACGGCAACCTTGATCTCGTTAGGAATAGGAAAAAGGATCGGATGGGAGTAGCCAATCGAAAGATCAAGCTTGTCACCTTTGACGGCGGCACGGAAGCCGACGCCCTGAATTTCAAGATCGCGGCGGAAGCCTTGGCTTACTCCGGTGACCATGTTGTTAATCAGGGCGCGGGAGAGGCCATGAAGTGCACGTACGGAACGCTCCTCATTGGCACGAGCCACGTTGAGGGTTGTTCCCTCGATGGAAGCAGTAATGCCCTTGGGGAGTTCCCAGGTGAGCTTTCCTTTGGCTCCCTCGACAGTCACAAGACCGCTTTGATCCAAAGCGATTTTGACTCCTGTGGGGATGGTGATTGGTGTTTTACCGATACGGGACATGGCAGTGAATGTTATCAGACTAGATTACCAAATATAGGCGAGAAGTTCGCCGCCAACTTTCTGTTTGCGGGCCTCGTGCCCGGAGAGTACTCCACGCGAGGTGGAGAGGATGGAAATTCCGAGTCCACCGAGAACGCGGGGAATATCTTCGCTGCCGACATAGCGGCGAAGGCCGGGACGGCTGATGCGACGAAGCCCGGCAATGGCAGGGGTCTTGCCAACATAGCGGGGACGCACCTTGATGCGGGGATGGGTCTCCTGGTTGTCGAGTTCGAAGTCCTCGATATAACCCTCGCGCTTGAGGATGGCGACGATGTCGCTCTTAATCTTGGAATAGGGCACGAAAAACTCGACCTTCTGAACGCTTACAGCGTTACGGACTCGGGTTAGCAGATCGGCGATGGGATCAGTAAGGGCACTCATGAATATCAGGCAGCGGTTGCGGTTTCCTCGGGAGCCTCGGCAGCTTTTTCTACCTTCTTGGCGTTGCGACCTGCGAAGGGAACACCAAGCTCTATGAGCAGGGCTCGGGCCTCGTCATTTGTGGTTGCGGAGGTCACGATGGTTATGTCGAATCCGATATTACGCTTGATTTTATCGAGCTCGACTTCGGGGAAGATGGACTGGTCTGCAACACCAAGGGTGTAGTTGCCGTTACCATCAAAAGCGCGGTTGGAAACACCGCGAAAATCACGAATCCTTGGGAGCGACGTCTTGATCAGACGCTCCAGGAACTCAAACATGATGCGGCCACGAAGGGTAACCTTTGCTCCGATTGCCTGTCCGGCACGCAGCTTGAAATTGGAAATGGCCTTCTTGGCGATCGTCTCAACAGGCTTCTGACCGGTGATGAGCTTCAACTCGTCCTTGGCGATTTCAAGGGCTGCCTTCACATCAGGAGCGGAAGCAATGGATGTGTTAATGACCACCTTCACCACACGGGGTACCTGGTGGACATTCTTGTAACCACGCTTTTCTTTGAGCGCCGGGACGACGCGCGTAGTGTATTCGTTCTGAAGTTCAGCGATTGGGAGTGACATGGCGGTACTTATTCGGCTGTTGGCTTAGTCTTTGTTTCAGACTCAACGGCTTTTGCCTTGGGAGCTTTGGTCGTCTTGGGAGCCTTCTTTTCCTTGGCGGGCTTGCTCACCTTGGCTTCTTTGGATTGGACTCCGGTTTTGGAGACTTTTTCCAGAAGCTTGACATTGGAAATGTGGATGGGGCCTTCACGCTCGATGATGGCGCCGTTCGGCTGCTCCTGGGAGCGCTTGACATGCTTTTTAAGCATGCGTACGCCCTCAATGACAACCTGGTGCTTGGCACGGTTGACCTGAAGGATTTTCCCCTCGGATCCGCGATGATTTCCGGAGATGACCTTCACAAGGTCGCCTGCATGAACGTGAGTGTTGATAAGCTGAAGAGCGGGCATGGTCTGAAAATATTAGAGAACTTCCGGTGCCAGGGAGACAATCTTCATGAAGTTCTTTTCACGAAGTTCGCGAGCGACGGGACCGAAGATACGGGTGCCGCGGGGATTGAGATCCTTGTCGATGATGACAATGGCATTGCTATCAAAACGGAGATAAGAACCATCCTCACGACGGACTGGCTGACGGGTGCGAACGACAACTGCGCGAACAACATCACCTTTTTTGACGGTGCCACCTGTGGCAGCTTCCTTGACATTGGCGGTGATGACATCGCCAACACGGGCGACGAGGGTGCGCTTGCCGATAACACCAATCATGGTGGCCATGCGTGCGCCGGTATTGTCGGCCACATCGAGGCGGGAGCGAATCTGGATCATGGGATAGGGTTCCTGAAAAGGGTAATCTAGGTCTTGGAGACGGGCTTAGTGGCGGATCACCTCGACGAGGCGCCACCGCTTGAGACGGCTCAGTGGGCGTGTTTCTGCAATCGAAACGCGGTCGCCGATCTTCGCCTCGTTTTTCTCGTCGTGAACATGGAATTTCTTCACTTGTTTGACGATTTTTCCAAAAAGTGGGTGAGGAACGCGGGTAATGGTCTTGACAACAATGGTTTTGTCCATTTTGTCAGAAATCACCTCGCCGACGCGTGTCTTGCGAAGCCCACGTGTTTCAACTGCGGGAGATTCGGAGGGGGCTGTAATTGCGGTATCGTTCATGGCTGTGGCCTATAAAAAGTGCTGGGTGCTGGAGTTCTACTGTGCCGTGGTCACTGCACCATTTTTCACCGTCAGCACGGTTTCAAGCCGGGCAATTTCNNGTCATATTCGTGTCCTTCTACTTTCTTTTAAGAGGCGTGGTGACGGGTGACAAACTTGGTGCGGATCGGCAGCTTGTTTGCGGCGAGACGCAGGGACTCGCGGGCCACGGACTCCGGAATACCATCCAACTCAAAAAGAATGTTGCCGGGGCGCACGGTGGCAACCCAGTACTCGGGCTGACCTTTACCTTTACCCATTCGGGTTTCAGGCGGGCGGGCAGTCACGGACTTGTCAGGGAAAATTCGGATCCAGAGCTTACCCTTACGTTTCATGTTACGTGTCAGAGCGACACGGGCTGCTTCAATCTGGGTGTTGGTGATCCAGGCGCGATCAAGCGTCTGAAGTCCGAACTCACCGAAGTCGATGTTGATATTCCGCGAAGCTGTTCCAGTGCGGCTTCCGCGCTGGGTCTTGCGATACTTGACTCGTTTGGGCATCAAGGGCATGGCGATTCTCCTTTAAAATTAGGCAACTGCCTCGGCCTGAGCCTGGGCGGGACGGTTGGATTCGGAACGGCCTGAAGGTGCGGCTTCGCGGACTTCAGCGGGCTTTTCGGGTTTTTTGCAAATCCAGCACTTCACACCGATCTTTCCGGCAATGGTGTCGGCTTCGGCGAAACCGTAGTCGATATTGGTGCGCAGAGTGTGCAAAGGAATCGTGCCGTTACGGACAACCTCGGTGCGGGCGATCTCAGCTCCACCGAGACGACCACTGGCGCGGATCTTGATACCATCAGCACCCATGTCCATGGCAATCTGCATCGCCTTTTTCATCGCACGACGGAAACCGATACGGCGCTCAAGCTGTCCAGCAACACTTTCGGCAACAAGGGTGGCGTCTAGTTCAGGCTGCTTGATCTCAATGATGTCGATCTTAGCCTGCTTGCCTCCGGCAAGACGGGAAACTTCGCGGGTCATGGTCTCGATTTCGGAACCTTTGCGCCCGATCACAATGCCAGGGCGGGCGGTGAAGATTGTCACACGGACACTGTTCCAAGCGCGTTCGATCACGATGCGGGAGACAGCGGCGGTCTTGAGTTTCTTCTTGAGCCAACCGCGGATCAACTGATCAGCGTAGAGGAAATCGGCAAATTCTTTTTCGTTGGCATACCAGCGCGAAGTCCAATCACGGGTGATCGGAAGGCGGAAGCCGATGGGGTTGACTTTTTGTCCCATAGTGTTTGTTCGGTTGTCTAGTAAGCTTAGGAAGCGGATTCCCCTGGCACTTCAGGAGTTTCGACGACTGGTTGGGTGACTGCTTTCTTGCTGGCCTTTGCCTTGGAAGACTTGGATGCCTGGGCCTTATCGGCTCGGCGCACAATAGGCACCTCGTCGGTCAGGACAATACGGATGTGGCTGTTGCGCTTGCGAATCGGACCCGCGCTACCACGTGCCTTTGGACGAATACGCTTGATCGTTGGAGCCTCGCCAACCACTGCCTCCTTGATGACCAGAAGTTCGGCCCGGACATTGTTGTTGTGCTCGGCATTGGCAATGGCGCTCTTAAGGGTCTTGGCGATCAGTGGAGCTGCCTTCTTGGGAATGAAGCCGAGTTGCTGGAGGGCATCAACGGCTGGCAGGCCCTGAATCTCACGGGTAACCTCACGGGCCTTGAAGGCGGAGATGCGCGCGTAGCGGTGGGTGGCGATAACTTGCATGGTTAAAAAAGGGTTCGTTTCGTTTCTTGAATTAGCGGGTGGTGTCGATACGCAGTGTGTCACCAGCCTTGACTGTTTCGGTAGGGGTGGCTGTGTTTTGAACGATTGCTCCGCTGATGGCGTCGCGTACATCGACAATCCTGGCAGAGGCAACCTGTTCGTCACCACGCCAGACTTGGAAGGGCATCCCCATCTTGACTCCCTGACGGGCACCAAGATTGGCCACAACAAGTGCGAGATCCGGTTTGTAATCTATTACAGTACCGCTTGTCAGACCGGCCGTATTGTTTTCGACGGATGAATTATCACTAGTGGCGGCAGCCGTCAGGGCCGCTGATGCACGCAATTCTTGCTCAACCTTGAGACGGCTTTTGGCATCAACGCCATCGGATGTCTTCAGCAAATCCATCACAGCCTCGGTCAGACGGACAAGTTGCTCGCGCGTTGCATCGCTCTCTTTTTGAAGAAGACGCATGTCACGGACCGCTGCAAGCAAACGGGTGCGAAGGGTCTCGTCTTCTTTCCCTGCCGGCGCAATGCCCAAAGCCTCGACACGAGTGTTGAGGTCGTCGTACTTGCGTTTGAAGAGTTCCGTCTCACCATTGGCGACAGCAAGACTCTCCGTGAGTCCTTTGATCGATGCCTCAGAGAGGATCAGTTTTTCACGAAAAGCTGCAGACCCACCATTGTCATTCACTTCCACCTGCTGAGCCAAAGCAGCAGCAACAGGCAACCCAACCAAGGAGGCAAGGGCGGCTGCTGTCACTGCGGACAGATGGCAGGCTGGGCGGCGTGTGGACATTGAGAAAGGTGCTTTAGCGAGTTTTTTGGTTGTTACTTGGTGACCTTGGCGGTGTGTGAGCCGTGTTTCTTGAAGATACGGGTGGGAGAAAACTCCCCAAGTTTGTGACCAACCATGTTTTCTGTGACGAAAACAGGGATGAAGGAACGCCCATTGTGGACGTTGAAGGTGTGACCCACGAAATCGGGAGTCACCGTCGAGCGGCGCGACCAGGTTTTGATCGGCTTCTTGACATTGTTCTCGTTGAGTTTGTCGATCTTCTCGAGGAGTTTCCACTCGACGAACGGACCTTTTTTGAGGGAGCGTGCCATGGTAAATTATTTCTTTTTGCGGCGCTGCACGATGAAGCGGTCGCTTTGCTTGCGTTTTTCGCGTGTCTTGAAGCCCTTGGAAAGTTGACCCCATGGGCTCATCGGGTGATGGCGTCCGCCACCGCCCTTGCTCTTACCCTGTCCACCACCCATCGGGTGATCAACCGGGTTCATCGCCATACCGCGAGTCTGAGGACGCACACCGAGCCAGCGGGAACGACCAGCTTTGCCGCTGATAACATTCATGTGCTCGATATTGCCAACCTGTCCGATGGTGGCGTAGCACTCTTCGTTGACACGGCGCAGTTCACCGGAAGCTAGCTTGAGGAGGGCATAACCACCTTCACGGTTGCTCAGGACTGCCTGGGAACCGGCACTGCGGACGATCTGTCCGCCACGGCCCGGGATGAGCTCGACATTGTGAATGGCAAGTCCAAGCGGTATCGCCTTAAGAGGGAGCGCGTTGCCAACAGTGGGCTCGGCGGTTGCCCCGGCGGACACCTTGCTGCCGACGCTCAGGCCGGCTGCAGCAAGAATGTAGGCCTTCTCGCCATCAGGATACTGGATGAGGGCAAGACGTGCTGTGCGATTCGGATCATATTCGATCGCGATCACTTCGGCGGTTGCATCCCGACGAATGCGTTTGAAATCAATGATACGGTATTTACGCTTGTGACCACCGCCACGATGACGAGAGGTCTTGCGACCCATGTTGTTGCGCCCACCAGTGCGGTGTTTGCTCTCAACAAGGGATTTCTCAGGCGTGCTCTTGGTAATCTCTTCAAAGGAAGGGAGTGCCTTGAAACGCTGGGAAGGAGTCAGGGGACGAAATGTTTTAAGTGCCATGGTCGTGTCAGTGGTGGAGTCTCTCTGATTTTCTCTTAGGCAATATCGATCTTCTCACCCGGGGCGAGCGTGACGATGGCTTTCTTCCAGTGGGCGCGGCGGCCAAAATCAGCACGACGCTCGCGCTTCTTTTTGCCAGCGATCTGCATGGTATTTACCAGGGCGACTTTCTTCTTAAAGAGGGTCTCCACAGCATGCTTGATCTCAATCTTATTTGCATCCGTTGAGACACGGAACACATACTTGTTGAACTTTTCGGAGAGAAGGCTTGCCTTCTCCGTCACAAGGACGCGGCGGATGATGTCGTGTGCTTCTTTCATCGGTGCGATTAGCCTTGAAGGCGGTTGCCAAGGGCCTCAAGGGCATCCTTGGTGATGACGATTTTGTCGAATGCGAGAAGGTTCTCGGTATTGACTTGAGCTGCCGTGATCAGCAGATCGCTCTGGACGTTGCGGGCCGCCAGGAAGGTTGACTCGGTGAAGCTGGTCGCCACGATCAGCGTACTACGAACTCCGCCATGCAGGCTCTCAACCAAAGAGATAAACTGCTTGGTCTTGGACTCTTTCAACTCGAAGGATTCGAT
>DKEN01000109.1:20029-55651 GCA_002452515.1 Spartobacteria bacterium UBA6821
GAGCTGGCATACCCGGCACGGGCGCGGCCAGTACCTTTCTGCTTCCAGGGTTTTTTACCGGAAAGATTCACGGTTGCCTTGGTCTTCACGCAAGCTGTTCCGCTGCGCCGGTTGGCACGCATGGCGACAACCACATCGTGGACGGCCTGGGTTCCCTTACCGTCAGTGATAATATCGATCTTGGCCTGTTTGGCCACGTCGGCTGTGAGAATAGTAGCGCTCATGGGTTACTTTGCTGCTGTTACGGATTTCTCCGAAGACTTCTTTTTGGAGGGGCGGACAACAACGAATGTCCCCTTGGCGCCAGGGATTGCTCCGCTGACAAGGATCACGCCATCAGCTTCACGCACTTGGACGATCTCAAGATTCTGGATGGTGATGCGCTCATCACCCATGTGACCAGGCATGCCCATGTTTTTCCAAACGCGGCCCGGAGTTAGTCGGTTACCGATGGCACCGTTACGGCGATGCATCATCGATCCGTGGGTCTCCGGCTGACCGGCAAACTTAAAGCGGCGGACAACACCCTGAAAACCTTTACCCTTGGAGGTACTGATGATGTCAACGAACTGACCATCCTGAAAGTTTGTGACAGCCCACTCACCGAGTTCAGGGGCGGTCTCTCCATCCTTGAGGCGGAATTCACGGATAAAACGCTTTGGCGTGGAGGCACTCTTTGCAAAGTGACCAAGCTGGGGCTTGCTGACGCGATGCTCTTTCTGGTCTCCGAAACCGATCTGGACGGAGGAATATCCATCCTTCTCCTTGTTCTTAACCTGAAGTACGCGATTGCCGCCTGCCTCGATGACAGTAACGGGGCGGATGCGACCCTTCGTGTCATAGACACGGGTCATACCGATTTTTTTGCCGAGAACGCCGATGCTCATAATGCGTGAATTAAAAGGGTGAAGTCAGATCTTGAATTGAAATTCGTCAGATCTTAATGGTGATATCCACGCCGGCAGGGAGATTGAGCTTGCGGAGCTCATCCACGGTCTTGGCGGTGGGTTCAAGGATGTCGAGAAGACGCTTGTGCGTGCGAATCTCGAACTGATCCATTGATTTCTTGTCGACATGCGGAGAACGGTTCACGGTGAACTTCTCGATGCGTGTTGGAAGAGGGATAGGTCCGGTTACCTTGGATCCTGTACGCTTCGCGGTCTCGACAATTTCGAGAGCGGAAATGTCTAGGAGACGGAAATCGAAGCCTTTGAGGCGAATACGGATGCGTTGTCCAGCGGCCATGGTCGTAGTGGGTTAGTTTTTCTGATCGAGAACCGCGGCCAGAACCTGAGCCGGGACTTGTTCGAAGTGGGAGGGCTCCATGGAGTAGGAAGCACGCCCCTTGGAGAGTGAACGGATTGCGGTGGCGTAACCGAACATCTCGGAGAGGGGAACCTCTGCGTTGACGCTGGTCACGATAGTCTTTGTCTCAATCGACATGATTTTGCCGCGGCGGCGATTAAGATCGCCCATGATGTCACCCTGATACTCTTCAGGAGTAACAGCTTCGACCTTCATGATCGGCTCGAGTAGAATGGACTTCGCATTCTTAAGACCATCCTTCAGAGCAAAGATCGCAGCCATCTTGAAGGCCATTTCGTTGGAATCCACATCATGGTAGGAACCATCGACAATCTCGATATGGATATCGATGACAGGATAGCCACCAACCACACCGGTCAAAGCGGCCTCGTTGAGACCCTTGATGACGGCAGGGATGAAATCCTTGGGAATGGAACCACCGACGGTCTTGTTTTCAATCGTAACGCCCTTGCCCTTTTCATTCGGGGCAAGCTTGATGACGACATGGCCGTACTGACCGCGACCACCGGATTGTTTGACGAGTTTCCCCTCGCCGCCTGCCGCATTGAGAATGGTCTCTTTATAGGCAATCTGTGGTTTTCCCGAGTTCGCCTCAACCTTGAATTCGCGCATCATGCGATCACGGATGATTTCGAGGTGAAGTTCACCCATGCCGGCGATGATCGTCTGACCAGTCTCCTCGTCGGTGAAAACACGGAAGGTTGGATCCTCTTCGGACAGACGCTGAAGAGCGGTACCCATCTTCTCCTGATCGGCTTTGGTCTTCGGCTCGATGGACATCGAGATAACAGGGTCGGGGAAGGAGGGAGGCTCCAGGGCAATGGGCACATCTTCCGTGCAAAGCGTGTCACCCGTCGTGATATTTCTGATGCCGACAATGGCTGCAATGTCACCCGAATAGCAGGTGTCGATATCTTCGCGTTTGTCGGCCTGAATCTGAATCAGCCGGCTGATGCGCTCACGCTTACCGGTGCGGGGATTGAGAACAGTGTCGCCTTTGCTAAGTTTTCCGGAATAAACACGGAAGAAAACCAGCTTTCCAACAAAGGGGTCGCTCCAGAGTTTGAAGGCAAGTGAGCAGAATGGTTCATTGTCACTAGTGACGGCGAATTTTTCTTTGCCGTTGTCAGGATCCATTCCTTTGGCTGGAGGAATATCGACTGGACTTGGGAGGTAATCAATAACGGCATCAAGGAGGTACTGGACACCCTTATTCTTAAATGCGGAACCGCCGGCGACAGGAACAAATTTATTGGCGATGGTCTGGCGACGGATTGCCTGCTTCAGACCTTCCCGGGTAACAGGTTTCTCTTCCAGGAAAAGCATTCCAACCTCTTCGTCGAGATCCGTCATCTGACTGACGAGATCTTCATAAGCAGCTTCGGCCGTTGCCTTCAGTTCTGCAGGAATTTCTGTTACTGTGTAGTTGGAGCCCATGCTAGCGTCATCGGCNNGGCCAGGCGTTGGCACCAAGCTTTAAGCGCATCTCGGAAACGGCATTCGCGAAGTTTGCTCCCGTGCGATCCATCTTGTTGACGAAAGCGATACGCGGAACATTGTATTTGTTGGCCTGACGCCAGACAGTCTCGGACTGAGGCTGAACACCAGCAACACCGCAGAATACGGCAATGGCACCGTCCAGAACACGCAGGGAACGCTCCACCTCTGCGGTGAAATCAACGTGGCCCGGAGTATCGATGATATTGACGCGCATCTTGATGTCATCGTACAGCTTGACAACATCATCCTGTTTAACCTGATTCCAGCTACAAGTGGTGGCTGCCGAGGTAATCGTGATGCCGCGCTCGCGCTCCTGTTCCATCCAATCGGTAGCGGTGGTTCCCTCATGCACTTCGCCGATCTTGTGGATCATACCCGTGTAGAAGAGAACGCGCTCGGTGAGCGTGGTCTTGCCTGCATCAATATGCGCGCAAATCCCGATATTGCGGGTGCGATCCAAAGGGAAAGCACGATCCGGAGAATTCGGATTTTTTGTTTCTGGCGTGGCGCTCATGGAATGAAAAAGAACAGTATTTTAAAAGAACGAAGGGAGAGATTCCTACCAGCGGAAGTGGGCAAAGGCNNGGTTGGCCTGGGCCATCTTGTGAAGATCGTCACGCTTTTTGATCGCGGCTCCCTGTCCGGCAGCAGCTTCCTTGAGTTCTGAGGCCAAAGCCTTGTGCATTGGGATGCTCTTGCGATTGCCGGCAAAAGTGACGATCCAGCGCATGGCGAGAGCCAGTTGACGATCGGCGGGGACTTCCATTGGGACCTGATAGGTGGCACCACCAACTCGGCGGCTCTTCACCTCGAGACGAGGGCGCGCATTGTCCATGGCCTTCTGAAGAACATCCAGAGGATCAACTGCTTCGGAACCGTCACGAGTGCTCTCGATGGCATTGTACACAATGCGTTCTGCGAGCGAACGCTTGCCNNTCACCGTGGTGATGAGACGGGCAACCAGAGGACTGGCATAACGAAGGTCTTTTTTGACCTCTTTTTGAATAACTCGTTTGCGGCGGGACATGGAAAAGAACGGTTGGTTTGTTTTGGAAAGTTTAGTTTCTAGGAGTCAGGGCTATTTCTTTTTGCCCTTGCCTGCCTTTGCCTCTTCACCTGGCTTAGGACGCTTGGCTCCGTATTTGGAGCGGCCACGGCGGCGACCGTCAACCCCAAGGGCATCAAGCGTACCGCGGACGATATGGTAACGGACACCGGGAAGATCCTTCANNCCTTGGCGACCTTACGAAGCGCTGAGTTCGGCTTCTTGGGGGTACGTGTCATCACCTGTACGCAGACACCACGGCGCTGCGGGCAATTCACAAGGGCAGGTGACTTGGATTTCACCCTGACCTTTTGGCGGCCTTGTCGTACGAGTTGGTTGATGGTTGGCATGTGAGAAAGGTTGGTTCGGCTTATTCTTCGATTGGCTTCCGGCTGTATTGCGTGCCGCTTTTCAGCGGAACTACGAACCGCATCACTGCGGTACTGACGAAAATCCCGAAGAAGCCGGGAGGTGGGAATGTAGGGAAACCACGCTGATCTGCAAGAAGATTTTGATTTTTTGGGACAAAATTTCATGTAGGAGGCACCAAAAATGCCCTTCCCATACCTCCTGAGACACCCGATCACCTCTTGCGCATCTAGAAAGCAAGCGGCAGCGCGGATTATTTTCTCAAAACGTCAGGCATCCATCGAAGCGATGCTCTTTCCCAACGCCTTCTGACGTGGAGACATTCTGCAGTACAAAAAATCTTCAGTATTTTCAAAGCAATGGAGAGGCGCATTAAGTAAGACATTGAAATCATATGTCTTCCTTTTTTTAAAAAAGTTGCTGATGAATTCCCATTCTGATCCGGCTGCTGTAGTGTATGGGTNNGGCGGCCCGGATGAATCCCGCCAGTCACTCCGCAACCCTGCGCGCACAGATTCGCGGTGAGGAGAGTACCCTCCCCTTTACTATCCGTCTTCGGGACGGAGTGATCCGGTATGAATTCACATCTCCCGAGCAGACAATTTTTCTCAAACTCTCCCCCACCGAAACTCAGTTGAGCGAGCAACTGGGCGGCTCCATCAACCCGATCTCCGCGGCCCATCGGCATGAACAGATAAGAAACTCAGGCCTTACTTATCAGGATCTCTCTCTCGGTTTTCTCTACTGGCCGCACCCAGTCATCCAGGGAACGGAAACGGTCAAAACACGCACTGCCTGGAAAATTGATCTACAGTCCCCCGCCAATGAACCGCTGTATGGCGTCGCCAGAGTCTGGATTGACAAGGAGACCGGTGCCATCTTGCGGATAGAGGCCTTTGACAAAAAGGGTCTGCTCCTGCGTCGTTTTGAAGTCATCTCAGGACAGCAGATCGATGGATGCTGGACACTGAAACAAATGAGGATCGAGAGCTTTGCACCAGGCAACAGCCATGATGTTCTCTCCAGAAACTATCTGGAGATTTTAGGTAAAATCTGAAAATTCACCCCTGTTAACGGGAATACCACCAACCTCGGGTATAATTTCTCCACCATTGTTGCCAAGGAGGGGGCGTCGGCGTTGGCTTGGGTGTTGGCTTAGCGGTAGGAGAAGGCGTTGCCGTAGGACTGGGTGTCGGGGTCGCTGTTGGCGAGGGAGTTGGTGTCGGCGTTGCTGTTGGGGAAGGCGTTGGAGTTGGGCTGACTGCTCCTCCAAGCAGGGCAATCTGAGGCGCATGAGGCGAACCTAGGCCGGTCACTAGATCATAGCCGACCACGGCACGATAACCATTGCTTCCCGAGAGAATGTCCCGAAGGAGGGTGGCGTAGCTTGTTTTGACGGCACTGTAGAGAAGAGATTGAAAAGTCGTGCCACTGTTCGAATTTCCCAGACTGGCCCGGTCGGCAAGCAAGGCGGCCCATTGGGGAGTACCGGCACTTGTTCCTCCGAAAACATACCAACCCCCGGGGCCTCTGACCGTCGGATCGGTAAAATAGACCGCTACGCCGGTGTACGGATCAGCATCATAGCTGACGTCGGGAACCCCTCTTCCGGCATTCACATTCCATCCTGCCTGATAGGAGGGGAGCGTTTCATACCGACTCACTCCACCTCCACCACTGCTCCAAGCTGTTTCCGAAGTGATGGTCTGCGAAGTCGTGTTATAGACCATTGAAGTTCCTCCAATCCCAAGCACGAACGGAGAACTGGCTGGCCAGTTGACCACACCTCCCGTATCTCCGGCGGCTGCCACAAAGACAACGCCGGATTTATTGAATGAAGAGTCATAGGATTTTTCTCCTGAAAATTCCGTGGATCCCCAGCTCATGGAGACAACATCGGCCTTGACGGTGGAAACAGCATAATCCACCGCTGCCATCAAACTGCTGACAGAAGAGTCTGGAGCGACCACCAGAACCAGTGTCGCACCGGGTGCCATCGCGTGAGCCCACTCCACATCCAGAGCTGTCTCACCAGCCCATCCGGAGTCGCTGGCCCTCACCGTCCCGGAGGAGTAAACCACGTTCACGGTGGAGGCAGGGATGCCATACGCGACACTGAAAGTGTTCAGATCAGCCTGGATATTGCTGCTTCCATAGGCATCCACAATGGCAATCACCTCTCCCACTCCATTGCCGTTTGTTGCAATCTGATCGAAGCCATAGGCATGCGAGAGCTGGGCAGGTGTGTAACCCGAACTGAGGGCCGTCCCAGCCTGCGGGAGTGAGTTTCCACCACGGGCACTGCCAGTGGTATTGTTGAAGCGACCATCCCTCCAACCATACTTCCATTGAAGAGATGGTTTGATCTGCGCTTGATTTCCTAAAACCGATTGAGCAAAGCCCTGCGAAAAAGTCGCCAGCGTCAAAACTGCGAGGCAAACCAGAGAAAGGCAGTTTTTTATGTTCATGGGGAGTTGATTTGAAAACCCTAACTCCCTAAAAAGCACCATGTGTCACGGGCGTCAAGCGGTAACCGTACAAGGAAAAGCGACTCAGCGATTCCTAAACTTTTTCTGTAGCTGAACTTCCAAAAAGTCCGGAAGGACGTATCAGCAGAATGATAATCAGAAGACCGAAGGCAATGGCATCCCGGTACGAGGAGAGATCCGAACCTCCGAGCAAACATTCGCTTAATCCGAGAAGCACACCGCCAACCGCTGCGCCTGGAAGACTACCGATGCCACCAAGGACCGCGGCGACAAACGCCTTGATGCCGGGCAGCGTTCCCATCAGCGGCTCGATGGAATGAATATTCATCGCATAGAGCACCCCGGCTGCCCCGGCAAGTGCCGAGCCAAGGGCGAAGGTCATTGCGATCACCTTGTTGCTGTTGACCCCCATCAAAGCAGCGGCATCCTGATTCTGGGAGAGGGCACGGAGACCCAATCCGAAACGGGTGCGAAGCACGATCTCCCGCAAGGCGATTAGAAGAACAACCGTCACCGCCATGACCAGCAGATGATTTCCCGAAATCGTAACGCCAGCACCCAGGGAAACACTGATCGGCGGCAGAAGATCGGGAAAGGGCTTCTGGTTGACGCCGAAAACGATTTGTCCGCCGTAAGAGAGCAGCAGAGAAACCCCAATGGAGGTGATGAGCACGGAAAGTTTGGGCTGATTGCGTAGTGGTCGATAGGCCAGTCGTTCAATCAGCACTCCCAGAACGGCACAGACCAGCATGGCAAAGAGCAGCACGGCCGTCGTCGTCATCCAGGGGTCGGGAAAGAACCTCTTCGCCAGTGGAGCGGCGTAGTAACCGGCAAAGGCCCCAACCATCAAGACATCACCATGGGCGAAGTTAATGAACTTCAGCAGGCCGTAGACCATGCTGTACCCCAAAGCGATCAGCGCGTAGATGGCACCGAGTGAGAGCCCGTTAATGAGTTGCTGGAGAAATTCGTGCATGGGTAACGGCCAAAGCCGGTGAATCATTCACTCGTTGAACGACTTCCCGCAATGTTTTTAAGGACATTTCGGGAAGATGCAACTTCTTGAAGCCCCCATCGGGGCAACGGCCTAGGAAACAGCTGCCCGCGCCTCTTCGGCCAGAGCCGTGCTGAGGTAGCGTTCTCCGGTGGAGCAGCCAATGGTGACGATCAGTTTTCCCTTGTTTTCAGGGAGAGCTGCCACTTGAAGCGCTGCCCAGACATTGGCGCCGGTTGAGATACCGGCGAGAATCCCCTCCTCTTTTGCAAGACGACGGGCTGTCTCAATGGCCTCTTCGTTGCTGACCGTGATCACCGAATCAATGATCTCGAGATTCAGGTTCTTGGGAACGAAGCCGGCACCCGTTCCCTGGATCTTGTGCGGGCCGGGTTTCACGGTTTCACCATTGCGCGTCTGGGTGATGACCGGGGAATCCTTGGGTTCCACGGCAATCGCCTGAAATTCCTTTTTCCGTCCCTTGATCACCTCGCTCACGCCGGTGATCGTGCCGCCGGTGCCGACGGCGGAGACAAGGATATCAATACGACCATCAGTATCACTCCAGATTTCCTCGGCAGTCGTCGCCCGGTGAATGGCAGGATTTGCAGGGTTGTTAAACTGCTGTGGCACCCAGGAGTCAGAAATTTCGGCGCGCAACTGCTCTGCACGAGCAATGGCTCCCTTCATTCCTTCAGCCGCCGGTGTGAGCACAAGTTTCGCACCGAGAAGAGCAAGAAGGGTGCGACGCTCAAGGCTCATGCTTTCCGGCATCGTCAGGATCAGCTTGTAGCCTCGGGCGGCTGCCACGAAAGCCAGAGCGATCCCTGTGTTGCCACTGGTTGGCTCGATGATGGTGGTGCTGGGCGAAATTAACCCATCCTTTTCCGCCGCATCAATCATGGCTGCCCCGATGCGATCCTTAACGCTGCCCAGAGGATTAAAAAATTCTCCCTTCACGGCGATGGTTGCATCAAGCCCGCGGGAAAGGCGGTTTAGCTTGATCAGGGGTGTGTGGCCGACCGTGGCCGTGACGTTGGAATAGATAGGCATGGAATGTATTGGTGGTGTGTTATTTTCTAATCAGGGAGTGAAGTCCCTGAACCAGAGCCTCCACATCATTTCGTGAGTTGTAGAAGGCCAAGGAGGGGCGCACGGTGCTCTCAAGTCCGAAGTGGCGTTGTGCTGGAAGGGCGCAATGGTGACCGGCCCGGACAGCGATGCCTCGCTTGTCGAGATGGGAGGCGATCACTTCGTTCCGAAGGCCCGGGATGATGAAGGAAAGAACGCTGGCCTTGTTGGTCGCGGTTCCAATGAACTTCAGTCCCGGCACCTCACTGAGAAGTCCGGTGGCATATTCAAGAAGGGCATGCTCATAGGCGGCAATGGCAGGAATGCCGATGCCAAAGAGGTAATCGATAGCCGCACCCAACCCGACAGTACCGGCGATGTCCGGTGTGCCAGCCTCGAATTTCTCCGGCGCATCCTGATAAATCGTTTTCTCAAAGGTGACGTCCCGGATCATATGCCCCCCGCCCTGCCAAGGCGGCAGGAGTTCCAAGAGATGAGCCTTTGCGTATAGGGCACCGATACCCGTCGGCCCAAAAACCTTGTGTCCCGAAAAGACAAAAAAATCAGCATCAAGGGCCTGCACGTTGATTGGCAGATGAGGGGTGGATTGAGCCCCATCGACAAGGACATGCACACCGCGCGCATGGGCAAGCTGGATGATCTGTTCGACGGGATTGATCGTCCCAAGGGCATTCGAGACATGGGCGACACTCACCAGCTTGGTGCGGGGATTGAGCAGGCGAACAAACTCTTCAAGGATCAGCTCCCCGCGGTCATTAATCGGCACCACCCGGATCACGGCGCCAACCTGTTCGGCAAGCAGCTGCCACGGCACGATGTTGGCATGATGTTCCAGCGTGGTCAGGATGATCTCATCCCCCCGACCGATAAACTTGCGGCCAAACGTATTGGCAACGAGATTGATCGCCTCCGTCGTGCCACGCAAAAAGACGATCTCTTTCTTGTCAGCGGCCCCGAGAAATTGACGGACTTTTTCCCGCGCATTTTCGAAGGCTGCGGTTGCACGCTCTGCTAGTTCATAAGCGGCACGGTGAATATTGGTGTTGTCACGTTCGTAAAAGTGCGACGTGGCATCAATAACCGCCCANNTCCTGATTCAGTGCTGGAAAATCTCGCCGCACTGCCTCCAAATCGAACGTGGGAATGGGGTGACTGGCACCGTTTCCCCTGCCGGAAGCTGGCGATTTCACACCATCTCCGGAACGTTCGAGAAAATAGTAATCCGAAGACTCAATCTCACGGTCATGGTTGAACTGCGCGTAATCACCAGACGCTGGTTCACTCACCCAACTTAGGGACGAGAATGAATGATATGGACTCGCGGACTCACCGTAAGGAAAACCAACCTGAGAAGGAACCGCACTCGATGATTCCTCGGGAACGGCTGACTCCGCCGATGATTCGGAGGAGATCGGCGCCGGTGCCCCGGAGTGAATAGGCGGAGGATTCAGTGCCTCCGATGAGTGGAACTGTTCCTGCACAGCAGGCTCGTCCGACACAATACCCTTGGGAGTCACTACCGAGGACTCCACGCTTTGCAGGCTATTCTTCGAAACTACTTCGCGGAATAATCCCGCGACAAGGTCGGAATGAGGAACTTCCTCCCCTGCAAGAGGGGAGAAAGCACCAGGAGCTTCAAGCACCGTCTCAGACATACTCATGGAAGTGGTTGAGAACGACTCCATCGAGACTGGCGATGGCATCTTCAGCAAGCACAGCCAGCGAGAAATAACGGGTTACGAGATGCGAGGCGATCGAGTTGTCACTCGTGCCACTGTAGCGGACGGAAAGACCTGGTTCCACCTCGCCAGCAACACCGACTTTCTGAAGTCCGACCACACCACGCTTGTCCTCACCCACCCTGAGGAGGAGAACGCGAGTTGTGCCATCCTTGGCGATTGGGAGCTTGTTCGAGGGAACAAGCGGCACTCCTCTCCAGGTGATGAAGGGGGAGCCAAAAAGGTTAACTACAACCGGGGGTACACCGCGACGGGTTGCCTCACGGCCAAAGGCGGCGATTGCCTTGGGATGTGCCAGGAAAAAGGCGGGGCGCTTCCAGATGAGGGTCAGCAGCTCGTCGAGATCATCGGGTGTTGGAGGGCCTTTCCGGGTCTTGATGCGCTGGGAGGGAGTGATCTCCTTGAGCAGACCGAAATCTGCATTGTTAATGAGTTCGTGCTCCTCGCGTTCCTTGACCGCTTCCACGGTGAGGCGAACCTGCTCACGAAGCTGGTCGATTTTGTTGCTGTAGAGATCAGTGATACGGGTATGGGTGTGAAGCACCGTGGTGATGGCGCTCAATTCGAGTTCACGAGGATCCTCGACATAGTCAACGTAGGTGGTGGGAAGTTCATTCTCTCCTCCCCCGACTGTGGCAAGCTCGGGCAGAAGTCCCCCACCTTTACCCTTTTTATCAGCAACCCGGTTCACCCGATAGGCACCTCCGTCCACGTTCACATAGGGGAGAAAATGAAGAAGCCAGCGTGGGGTAATATAATCCCATTGTGGGATCGTAACCGTGGCGGTGGAGAGATTGCGGGCCGCAATGGGACCAAGGCTGAGTATGTTTTTGATGCTCATAGGATCTGGTTATCGGGTGGGTTTTGCTTGGTTAAGAGAAACTCTATTTATTCAATCACTTCTGCCTTGTGGACATTCGCGACCCACTTTTTGTGGTACTGATGGGTGTTTTTGTAATGTTCTGGGGAGCGCGTTTCTTGAGTCTTAAAGACGATTGAACGGATCGTCAATTTTTTACAGAAATGTATCAGGATAAGAATTCTGTAACCTTCGCTGTTTGAAGGAGCGCTACCCTCCCCGTCGAGCCCCCGCTTTCATCTCAAAGCCGGGAAACTTCAGCTCAATCTTCCACCGTTGGGCCCCTTACCAACCCGCCGAAAACAACTCAGGACCCTAAAAGGCTAGGCTGATTGCCGCATTAAAGAGATTCTGGTTATGATGACCGCCAGGGGCCGTGGCCGCTGTTGTGGTTCCTAAATTATAGTAGCTATAGCCCGTGGTAAAATTCCATTTTCCACAGAGCGGAGATAAAAAAGCCAAGGGCATAGAGAGTTGCGGCCCAAAGGAGAAGAAACCGTATGGGGTGCCATTGTAGAACTGTTCACCTAGTCCAATTCGAAATGGGACTGCCAGATTGACAGGATATTTCGATGTCGCGAAGAAGTTGTAGTTTGGTGTCAGACCTGGTTCAAACCACCAGGCGTGTGCTGCCAAACCAGCTTGTCCACAATCTGGCAACTCATAGAGAAAAGTAAATTGTGGCTTGAACGAGAAATTAGGAAATAGCAGCCCGCTATCATTACAAGAAATGATCGATTTAATATAACGGCCTTCTGGATAGCCATTTGCAGGTGTCAGGAACTGCGTGAAATCACTCGCTAGAGTAAAATACTTTGCAAAGCCGAGCGAAAGCCCCGCCCTGATGAAAGTTTCCGTCCAGTAGGGCGCGGAAGTGGGTGCCGCAGAAACTCTCATATTGGAACTCACGTCATTCCAGAACTCCGTAGTAAGCGTGAGATCATTAAAAAAACCGTGGAAGTTATACAGATGATAATTGAGATCCAAGACCGGTTGGGTCGTAACTCCCTTGCTTTGCACCACAATGCCCCGAGTGATATACTCGTTCATCACCTTAATGGTAAACAATCCATAGAGTGGTGAGGTAGCAACTGATTCGATGAGCGGCTTGTCAAAAGTTTTGGAATCAGCGTTCGTCGTGGTCGCTAATGGTTGCAGATTTTTGTCCTCCGTTTGGAACTGATATGTCGAAGCAGACTGGGAAAATCCTGTAGAAATCACTGAAAAGGAGAGGGCCAGCAATGCCGCCAAGAAGAGAGTTCGTTTAGTCATGAGATGGATTGAATCAGGGTTGAATTGTGGGATACGGCCATCAGGGCTTTTCCGGATCCGGCATGTTGTCCTCGAGATAGAGTGACCTTAACACCCCATTTGATGGGACTCCATGGTAATGAGATGAATTCAATGATTGTTTTAAATATCTCGGATGAATATTTTTCATGTATGTCACTTGATATGGACACAAGGCTACTGCGAATGTTCGCCACGCTTGCCCAAGAAGGAAGCCATACCAAGACCGGGGAAATTCTCCATCTCACACAAAGTGCCATCAGTCACGGAATGAAACGCCTTGAGGAACAATTGGGATGTGCGCTTCTTCACACCATAGGACGAAGGAGCCGCCTCACACCAGAAGGGCGCCATTTTCTGAGCAAGGTTCACAGAATCTTGGAAAGCCTTGATCAAGCCACGGAGTCACTTGCCGGAGATGGAGAATTAAACACAAAACTAAGCGTCATCATCAGCGCCTCCATGGCTCATGCCATTCTGGCCCCGGTGCTTCGCGAATTCCGGAAAACTCATCCCCGTGTCTCACTGAACATCCGTTTGGAAGATTCCATCATCGCCCTTCAGGATATCGAGGAGGGACGCGCCGATCTTGCCATCGTCATTGATGACAACCTCTCGAAGGGACTGAAGGCTCAGCCATTATTCCGCGACGAGCTTCAGTTCATCTTCTCGCCCGCCCACCCTTGGGGAAGCAGGCGACAGATCTCTGCTTTGGATCTCCAAAATCAACACTTTCTGCTTTACCGCAGGGACAGCGTGACTTTTCGGCGCGTGGAAGACCTTTTCCATCGCAGCGGAATGAGCCTGAATTCCTATGTGGAACTTCCGAGCTTCGACATCATCAAACAAGTTGCTCAACTGGGAATGGACGTCGCCCTCATGGCCCCATGGGTTGCAGTCAAAGAAATTCGCGAGGGCTCACTGCGAGCGTTGCAGACGCCCCGCTTACAAGTTGAACGACACTGGAAAGTCGTCCAGCAGGGGGGCCGTGAAATCAGGCCAACAGAACGTGCCTTCATTCATCTCTGCCGCAACGCCGCCAAAAAGTTGCTTCTGGAGTTGCAAGCCACCTGACCTCCCGTCAGAGCCTCCCAGGCATTAGAAGGCAACCTTGGCAGTAGCGCCGAGGATCCATTCATTTCCGAGCGTTGCATTACCAGCTGGGTTGATGATGTATTGGGCATCGGGGCTGATACTCGCCCATTTGTTGATCTGAATCTTGTAATAGGCCTCGATGACTTCCGTGGTGGAAAAAACTGGCAGATAGGCTCCGTAGAAGACCTCCGTGGTGGAAGTTCCGGTTCCAAGCTGCTTGGCCGAAGCTGTGGTCGGCCCATTGGGCACCGTGGCATTCTTCGAACTGCCGAGGGCATTTACCAGGGACTGATTCTGGTCATGGATATACTGGTTGTAATAGGAACTGTAGAAGCCTGTACCCAAAGCGATACCGAGACTGTCATTGTCTCGGTGCGGAATAAGCCCCTTGTAGACCAGACCCGTCTGGAAGTAGAACGGCATGACATTGTTCTCCGGAGTGGTGAAGGTGAACTCGTTGAACATGTAGAGCCCCTTGTCAGTGACCCTAGTGCTCGTCGTGGCCGGATTCTTGTCATCAAGCGAAGGGGTGGAAACCTGCTCCTTCACCGCGTAGAGGCGCTGATCGGCCTGGAAGTACATGCCCCAGGCAAGGTTGTTTTCCTGGCTTGGATAGGGAGTCTTCGCATTGTATGGCGTAAAGGTTGTCGTATTCTTCGTGGTGACCGATTTGCCTTTAACTGTTGTGGTGACGAAATTCGTGGTCACGACCTCGGAGGCAAAGGAGACCGGGGTGAAGCTCGTATTCTCCTGACCCCAGATATAGCCACCGATGGCATAGTGCCCCTCTAGGCTCTTGTCCGAGCCAAATTTCGGAGTCCAGCCGATTTCGTTCACATTGTAGAGACCATTCATGGAGTTGTATCCTCCATCGGAGCCGTAATTGGCCGCTGAAGTGACCGCTCCCGTGTTTTGATTCACAACCGAAGTGGAGCCGATGGCCGCCGTGTTGACATTCATGCTCGGGGAGCCTTGGAAGTTAAAGCCATGGTTCTGATTATAGCCCGGAATGAATCCCGAGGCCGTCAAAGTCGGAGTACCGTTCTTGTTGTAGAGAAGCTGCCCGTTGGCCCCCACCTTCTGGTAGACAAGACCGGTGGAATTGAAGGCCCCAGCCAGACTGGCCGGAACCTGGGTGTAGGGATAAACTTGGGTGGCTGAGAACTGGGTGGCAGGAATGCCGTTTGCCTGGGTAATCGCCTCGTAGAGGCCCGACTGCACATAAGTGTCACCACTTGGCTTGACCTTCAGCGTCGCTCCCCACGCAGCGTAGGAGCTGCTCCAAGGCACCCCGCTGGTGGAGAAATACTTGACCTTGCTGCCGGTAGCGTTGCCCTGAGTGTAGCCGCTGGCCGCCGTTTGACCGAGTGAGGGATTGGCCAAAGTGTTTACATAAGGAATACCGGCCCCCAACGTGGCACCAATCCCCTTGGCCGTAGCAATGGCGTTGTTGTCGAACTCCTTGGAGAGCGGCTGCTGGAGAAACTGCTCGAATGGGTTCTCCCAACCGGCGTTGATCGTGAAGGAGTTATTCGGCGTGGTGTATTGAAGATACTGAGGAAGGATGCGGACACCCAATCCGGTGGTCAGCGCACTGGGATTGAAGGTGGAGGAAGGTCCAGAAGCCGTACCGGAAGCAAAGCCTGGATTACTCCCAACATTGCGATAGCGCCAGGTGGAGGAAAAGGTCAGGCCGTTCAACGCATCGTTGCCAAAGAGCTCGGCGAAATTCAGCAATGCATTGAGTTTCTCTTCGTTGATGAAGTTGCTCTGGGGCTGGTTGGCGGAGGAGTATCCACCCGAGACTTGGCCAAGATAACGCTCGGTGGCACTCCCGGTCACCGTTAAACCATGAGCGGAGAGAACGGGCCCAAGGCCGAACCATTGATCGAGCGCACTCGGACCATTCCACCAACGGCTCAACAGCGAGGATGGAGTGTTGGTACTTAGGAGAGTTTGTTGAGTCTTGCCATCGGCTTGCACCTGGAAGGGGGTTTCAGAAGGAAGCTTGTTCGTTGTTTGCGCGTAAACGACTGATGCAGTCGTTATAGCGATCAAAAAAAGGGCGCCTTGAAAAAGAGCCGTCCGCTTCGGTTGGTGAAAATTTTTCAAATTCATGGAAAAGTGTGGTTTTATAGAATATCGAGAAGGTCGCATTTATAATAAACGACTCCACAGATCGTCAATTTCATTTTCTAACTGCTACACTTGCCCCCTTTGAGGGCAACCTTTTGGGTCGGAAAAGCAAACCGCCCTCCGGTATAACTCGGAAGGCGGGGCTATTCGACTGAACAAAAACTGATGAGAGTTTTTAAAAAATGGCCGAAAGACGCGCACCCAGAGTCCAATCCGTTCCAACTGTACCGTTACCGGCAGGGTTTACGATGCACTGGGCATAAGGCTTGAAAGCGAGCCATTGATTAATCTGAACATTGTAAAAACCTTCAATAACCTCTGTGGACGAGTAGTAAGGAAGATATTGGTAGTACGACTTACCGTTAACGGTGGTTGGTCCATTGGGATAAGTATTGCTGGCTGTTTCGCCCTTATTCGCATTGATGAGAGTTTGATTCTGACTCTGCGTCCAGCTGTTGAGATAGGAGCTATAGAAACCGGCACCAACCACGACTCCCATGCTATCCTTTGGACGAACATCAAAGAGCCCCTTGTAGATCAGGCCGGTCTGGAAGTAGAGAGGCATCTCATTATTCTGAGGGGGAGTAAAACTGAACTCATTGATGGCGTAGAGCCCGCGATCCGAGAAGGAATGAGGCGCATCGGGCGTAGGATTCTTGCCATCAGCAACATTCTTGCCACTCGCCGGATCCGTCTCCTCATCATGATGGCGGAAGAGCATCTGATCAGCTTGGAGATAAAGCCCCCAAGCGAGACCGTTATAGGTGGTAGGATAGGCCTTCGTACTGTTGGCGACGGCAACCTGCCCCGCCTTGTTGACGTAGGCATATTGGTAGGCGGTTGGCGAGTAGGAATCATTTGGCAGCCCCCAGATATATCCACCGAGAGCATAATGCCCCTCCAACTTGTCGGCACCAAACTTCGGGGTCCACCCGATTTCATTCATGTTAAAAACACCATTGCCGGACCAACCACCGCCGACTCCTCCAGGATTCACGGTATTTGTGGGAACTGGAGTGAATGCCGGGGCTCCTCCGGTCGTGAAGCCGTGGTTATTCTGGTAACCGGCGACAAACCCGATGGACTTGACCGTCGTGGTTTGATGACCGGAAGCATTGACCACCTGATAGGTCTGGCCATTGTACTTCATCGTACCGAGATAGCTCTGCGGAACGCCGGTGTAGGGATAAACGCTGGTAACTCCATACTGGGAGGGAGCGATCCCTGTGTCCCCAGCAACAGCCTGATAGAGGCCGCTCTGGACATAGGTGTCACTGGTGGGCTTGACATTGAGCGTACCGCCCCAGGCAAGATAACTGCTGCTCCAGCCAACTGCGGAAGCACCATAGAGCCTCGTGCTATTGACCGTTTTCGAGCTGTAATTCGCCCCATAAGGAATGCCGGGGCCTTGCTGCATGCCGATGCCCTTGGATGAATTGATCATGTTGTTTTCGAACAGTTTGGAGAGCGGCTGCTGCAGGAACTGATCATAGGGATTCTCCAAGCCGAGGTTGATGAACCCAAGGCTGTTAGAGTACTGGAGCATCTGAGACATCATGCGCATGCCAAATCCGCTGCTCATGTCCGTGGGATTCCAACTGGAGGTTTGGCTGGTTTGGGTGCCGGCGGCATACCCGGGGTTGTTACCCGCAACATTGCGATAACGCCATCCCGAGGTGATGGTCAGCCCATCGAGACCAAAAATCTTCGCAAAATCGTAAGTGGCGCGCAGCTTCACCTCTTCGATGAAGTTGCTCTTCGGCTGATTGGGCAAGCCTCCAGAAAGCTCACCAAAATAGACATCCCGGGCAGCACCCGTAATTGATAACCCATAGTCGCTCAAGGGGGCACCCAAACCGAACCAATTGGCCGTGCCGCTCTTACCGCTCCACCAACCTTCCAGCGTGGGAGGAGCCCAGACAAAAGGAGGGAGCGCAAATTTGGAGCAGACAGGTGCATTCGTCTGCGCTTGGACGGTCTTACCATCAATTGAAGTTTGCGCGCTTGCCGAGGCAGCAAGGGTAAGGGCGATTCCCAGCGATGCCAGGAATGGGATAGGGCGTAATTTCATAATGGAACGTTAATTTCTGTTTTAAGGAACCCAGTAATTTAGGGGTTTAGAATTTTCTGGAAACACTTCAATTGTTACAATTTCGTCACATTTGCTTCCGCAACCCAGAAAGTGGACACAGAAGCATGCTAGCGACGCTTGGATTTTTAGCGCCTGCTCACGTGTCCCGACAAAGGCCATTCCTAGGCCCTGACTGCTAGGACCTTCCTCCAGAGTGCTTAATACGAGCCCCGGATTTTTTCAGCAACAACCTTCATGCCAACCATCCACATGAGTAAAAATTAATGCTATCCTCACGGTGTATTCAGGTGATCCTGCTAAGAATCCCAATACTTCATGAAAATCTTACTCATTGAGGACGACCCAAAGGTCTCCAGAATCATCTCGACCGGATTGACTTCCGAAAGATTTCTTGTGGATACGGTGGTTGATGGTGCCGAAGGTCTTGCCTTGGCTACAGTCGAACCTTACAGCCTCATTATCCTTGATCTGATGCTTCCGCTTGTCGATGGAACAGAAGTCATCAGAAGACTGCGGGCAGCGAGTATCGAAATTCCGATTCTTGTGCTCACCGCCAAAGACGCCATCGCAGACAAGGTGGAAAATTTTGAATTGGGAGCTGACGACTACCTAACCAAGCCTTTCAACTTTGCAGAGCTGGTTGTGCGGGTGAAGAGCCTGCTCCGACGAGGAGCCGTCTCAAGATCCAATAATCTTGTTGTTGGCAATCTGGTGATCGATAGGATGTCCCGTCAGGCTAAAAGAGAGGGACAACTGCTGAAATTAACTTCAAGGGAGTTTGCACTCCTTGAGTACCTGGCCCTGAATTCCGGGAAAATTATCTCCCGCACCATGATCCTCGAAAATGTCTGGGATCAGGGCTATGAGGGACTCACCAATATTGTGGATGTCTACATCCGCCAATTGCGCGGCAAAATGGATGACCCCTTTCCCGTCAAATTGATCCATACGGTTCGGGGCATGGGTTATTATCTGAGCGAAAAAGAGCTATGGGATTGAACCTCCGATCCTTTGGTGTCCGGCTCAGTATTTGGCACACCTGCGTGTGCCTCGCGACATGCGGTGCCGTTGCCTTGACGAGTCTCCTCTGGCTCCATCACCACCTTTCCTCCGTTCTCGGAAGATCGCTTGAGCAACGGGCCGAACATATTGAAGCGCTGCTAGAACTCCAATCCCAAGCACTCCCACCGGCAAAGATCATCAGCGAGATCTGCGCCAGCTATGCACCAGAAAAAAACGACCGCTTCATCCGCATCAGCAATCAGTCGGGAACAGTGCTCTACCAGTCGGGAGATCCCGCTGACGGCAATTTTGATCCGGCTCAGGTTCCACGACTAATTTTTGCGGAGAATCGGTCGGCCTCCTCCTTAAAATCTCAAAACATGCTGGTCGCCGATCGGCGCGCGGAGGTTTCCGGAGAGAACTATCTCATCGAAGTCGGGGCCTCTCTTGTTCCCGTGGATCAGGCCACCGACTCCTATCTGATGATGTTTCTCGTCGCGGTCCCCCTTGTATTGCTCATCGCGATCACCGGCGGATTCGTCCTGACCAACCGCTCGCTCCAGCCCCTCCGCGAAATTATCACCGAGATGAACAACATCACCTCCAGCAATCTTAAGAAGAGGTTGCCGATTGCGCACACCGGCGATGAACTGGAAACTCTCGCCACGGCGATCAACGAGATGATTGCCAGGCTTGAATCTTCCTTCAGTCATTCTCAGCGATTTGCCACACACGCCTCCCATGAACTCAGGACTCCTCTCACCATCATCATCGGCGAACTCGAGTCCCTTCTCCGACAAAAAGATCTTACCTTCGAATCCCGAGATCGTATCGCCAGCGTTCTGGAGGAGGCCGAGCATCTTGCCAAAATGGTGAAGGGATTATTTGCCATCACTCGCATGGAGGCCGGCGAGCAACTGTCGGAACCGGCCCCTTTTGATTTTTCCAGTCTTGTCCAGCATACCTGCGAACAGTTGCTGCCTCTGACGCAGGAAAAGGAACTGTCATTCCAGATTGAGACGGGAGCGCATCTGGAAATCTTGGGAGACACGGTTCGCGTGAGGCAGTTAGTCGTCAATCTGCTGGACAATGCCATCAAATTCACACCCCCGGGAGGCCGGATCTTACTGACAACCCGGGCCGAGGGCACTTCAGCACGATTGGATCTTCAGGATAGCGGCTTTGGAATTCCCGAAACGGCGTTGCCCCATGTGTTTGAAAGCTTTTACCGGGCAAAGGATGAACGTGTGCAGCGGACGGACGGCAGCGGCATCGGGCTTTCGATCGTCAAATCCGTCTGCGAAACCCATCGGGGCACCGCAACAATCAAAAACAACAGCGAAGGCGGATGCACGGTCACCATCAAGTTACCCCTCCACCAGAACAAATGGTGCTCTAGCACCCTTGTATGAACAACTGAAACTCCATCATGGAACCCCATCACCCGCAACAGAAGCAGCCTGTACTCACTGAGCCTCGTCACGAAGCAGCTGTTTCCCCCACAGAGCTTCACTCCAGGAAAAAAAACCTCCGAGGACCCTTCCTTCTTCTGCCGATCGTCGGGATCTCCGGGATTCTCTTCGCACTAATGTCTTGCGGAAGATCTCCTCAGACATCTTCTGAAGCCCTTCCCAGCGTGTCCGCAGCCAAGGTGACGCGTCAGGATCTTTCCAGTGAGGTTCCCATCCCTGCCGAGTTCCGGCCCTATGTGGAATCGGAACTCCATGCCATGGTGACTGGTTATGTGGCTCAGATGAATGTGGATTTCGGAGACCAAGTGAAACAGGGCCAGATCCTGGCGACGTTGGAAGTGCCCGAATTAACTGATCAGCTCCACAACGCCATGGCCACACAGCAGCAGGCGGAAGCGGAGGCCTCCAATGCACACCTAATCTTCACTCGTTTGCAGGAGGTCAATACGGAGCACCCGAAACTGGTCGCACAACAGGATATCGACACCGCTCAATCGAAGGATGCCGCTGCCGCTGCTGCGGTTGCCGCAGCCAAGGCCACCGTCGAGAAATTCCAAACCCTCGTCAACTACACGAAGATCAGCGCACCGTTCGACGGAGTAATCACGAAGCGTTCCGTCGATCCCGGCGCACTCGTCCAGGCAGGCACCAGTTCCGACAAATCACAAACGATGCTCCGGATATCGGACAATTACCGCCTGCGTCTCGATTTTCCGGTTTCTGTTGAGTATGTGAAGGATGTCCATCTCGGCGATCCCGTGACCGTGCGGGTCGATTCCCTCGGAGGAAAATTCTTCACCGGAAAAATCACGCGTTTCACCGATCAGGTAAACGATGAAACCCGGACAATGATCACCGAAATGTTGGTGGAGAATCCCAACCTGGAAATTGTGCCGGGGATGTATGCAGTAGTGCAGTTCAAGTACGAATCACACTCCAACAGTCTGGCCATCCCCATCGAGGCGATCAGCAACCCCAAGGATCCCTCCGTCTACATCATCAACGATAACCATGAAATTGAATCCCGTCCGGTAAAGCTTGGCATCGAAACGCCCGATAACTACGAAGTCACTGAGGGCCTGAAGGAAGGAGATCTGGTGATGATCGGGAATCGCTCCCAGGTGCATCCCGGTGAAAAGGTGGAACCGAAACTCGTCGTGCAGCCAAAGATCCCATGAGTCTCTGCCCAGCTGAAAACTTGATTCAAAACGCTTGCGGCGTCGCGAACTGAATTTCACCGAAAACAGCCATGTCGCGCTTTGCCATTCGTTACCCTTATTTGATCATCGTCATCTGCCTGATGATTTGCGTTGTGGGCGTCACAAGCCTGGTGCGGATGCCGGTGGATTTGTTTCCACCCATCAAAATCCCCGTGGTGGTTGTCGCCACCTTCTATGCAGGCATGCCTCCCGAGCAGATCGAGAACGACATTACCGGCCAATTCGAGCGCATGTTCACCCTGGCCTCGGGCATCGACCACATGGAGTCCCGCTCCCTCACTGGGGTCAGCCTGATTAAAGTCTACTTCCAGCCGGGCTCCAATCCCGATTCGGATGTCACCAGCGTCGCCAACCTCGCGATGGCCAGCCTGCGTTATCTGCCGCCGGGCACACTGCCTCCCATCGTGATGCAGTTTGACGCCTCCAGTCTGCCAGTCTGCCTTGTCACTCTCAAGGGTGAGGGATTAAGCGAATCCCAGTTGCGCGATCTGGGCCAGTTCACCATCCGCAACCAAATGGCCGGTGTTCCGGGCGCATCGGTACCACCAGCCTTTGGCGGCAAGTACCGACAGATCATGGTCTATGTCGATCCTCAGAAACTGGAGGCTCACGACTTGAGCGTCATGGATGTGGTGCGCACCGTGAATGAGGCCAACCTCATTTTGCCGGCGGGCGACGTGAAAATCGGCCCTTATGATTACAATGTTTATGCCAACAGCCAGATCAATGCCATGCAGGACATCAACATGCTGCCGCTCAAAACGGTGGGAGAGTCCTCGGTGCTGGTGGCGGATGTGGGCAAGGCCCAGGATTCCTCCCAAATTCAGGTAAATAAGGTGAGGGTCAACGGTCAGGCATCGGTCTATCTGCCTGTGCTAAAGCAGGGAGGGAATGCCAACACAATCGCCGTGGTGGATGGCGTCAAACAGGTTGTTTCCAAGCTCCTGGATGTGCCCAAGCAACTGGTCACCCAGGTGGTGTTCGATCAGTCCGTTTTCGTTAAATCAGCCATCGACAACCTGATCCATGAAGGCGCGATCGGCATGGTACTCACAGGGCTGATGATCTTGATCTTCCTGGGAAACATGCGGGCCACCCTAGCGGTGTTTCTCTCCGTGCCGCTTTCCGCACTCGCCGCATTCATCATGCTCGGGATGGGCGGCAGCAGCGTCAACACGATGATCCTGGGCGGACTGGCCCTGGCTTTTTCCCGACTCATTGACAACTCGGTGGTGGTTCTGGAAAACATCTTCCGTCATCTGGAACTTGGGGAATCACCCGTGGTGGCCGCCGAACGCGGTGGGGAGGAAGTCTCGCTCCCCGTGCTGGCAGCTACCCTGGCCACAGCCGTGGTTTTCTTCCCAGTCACCTTTCTGTACGGAGTGAGCCAGTTTCTCTTTTCGGCCCTCGCGATCTCCGTGGTGCTGTCGCTCTTTGCCTCCTACTTCGTTGCTATGACAGTCGTGCCGTTGTTTTGTGCAAACTTTATCCAAGGACATCAGGGAATTGATGTGGGAGAGGACGCCCGTCTCTTACCCGACTATAAGCAACCGCATCAACAATGGGGCTCCCGTTTCAATGCCTGGTTCAATCGAGGGTTCAACGCGATGCTGGACCGCTTCGAGGAAATCCTTGCTCCCTGTCTGAAGCATCCCCTGACCACCGTACTCGTCATCACAGGCATCTTCGTGCTCAGCCTGCTGCTTTATCCGACCATTGGCAAATCCTACTTCCCCCGCACGGATCCCGGTCAATTTGTCATCAATGTCAAAGCGCCATCAGGTACCCGACTGGAGTTGACCGACCAACTCATTGGCCAAGTCGAACAAATCGTCCGCGAAGAGGTTCCCTCAAAAGATCTCAAGATCATTGTTTCCAACATCGGCATCACACCGGGCTTCTCCTCCATCCTGACGCCCAACTCCGCACCGCACACCGCCTTTGTACAGGTAGGACTCAACGCAGGGCATCAACTCTCCAGCTTTGCCTACATGGACAGGGTGCGTGCCCGACTGTTGCGCGACCTGCCGCAAGTGAGCGCCTATTTCCAGACCGGTGGTCTGGTCGATGCCATTCTGAATCAGGGTGTCCCCGCACCACTGGACATTCAAATCAGCGGAACGGATCTGGAGAGCGATCACGCAATCGCCACCCAGATCGCAAAACAGGCAAGAGCCCTGCCGGGTGTCAGCGATGTGATGGTGCCTCAAGATGTCGATTATCCCTCCCTGAAAGTGGATATTGATCGCGAACGGGCAAGCGAACTCGGACTCTCAGCAAAAGAACTCGTGGACAGCCTGATTACCGCGCTGACTTCCAACGGCATGATTGCGCCAAGCTATTGGATTGATCCCAAGACGGGTAATAACTACCTGCTCACCGTGCAGTACCCCGAGAATGTGATCAAAAACATCGCCAGCCTGGGAGCGATGCCCTTGAGGGCTCCCTCGCTCAAGGAACCGACACGGCTTGATTCCGTCGTCCATATCTCTCATATCCTGACACCGACTGAAGTGGATCATTATCAGATACGGCGGACAGTGGATGTCTATGTTTCCCCGAAGGGGGAAGATTTGAGCCATGTTTATACCCAGGTGCAGAAGATCGTGGATCAGACACAGTTGCCGGAAAACACCACCATCGCGGTGCGAGGTTCCGTGCAGGCCATGCGCTCCTCCTTCAGCTCCTTCGGGATGGGACTCATCCTGGCCATCGTGCTGGTCTACCTTATCCTCGTCGCCCAGTTCCGATCGTTCATGGATCCCTTCCTAATCCTGCTTGCCGTGCCACCCGGACTAACCGGTGTGTTGCTGATGCTCTCCCTCTCGGGCACTACGCTCAACATCATGTCGTTGATGGGCGTAGTGATGCTCGTTGGCATCGTGGCATCCAACAGCATACTGATTGTGGAATTTACCCACCGGCTTATCGAGGAAGGCGTCCCGGTGCGCCAGGCGGTCAGTCAGGCGGCCCGGGTCCGTCTTCGTCCCGTCCTGATGACCTCTCTTGCCACCCTCATCGGACTTATCCCGATGGCTCTTAAATTCGGCGAAGGAAGCGAAGCCTATGCACCTCTGGCACGCTCGATTATCGGAGGACTCGGGGTGAGCGTCATCCTGACAGTCGTCATCGTTCCCGCTGCCTTCCTGCTTGTCCATGGCCGCAAGAGCAAGCAAGCAAATGAACTTCCACCCATCCCTGACGCATTTGGAGGCGCCTAGACATCCTATGAACTCTCGACACTTTCCAAATCTGCCCCGCAGCTTGGCGCTTCTTATCCTTGCACTCACTGCTCTTTATCCGTCGCAAGCCCGCGCCAACAATCAGCAGGAACCCAAACAGAAAAAAACAACGTCATCCCCTCAGTCTTCCTCAACACAGACTCCTCAGAACGAACCCCTGAAGCTCTCGTTGCAACAGGCGGAGACTTATGCCCTGGAACATCACCCGATGATTGCTGCTGCCGCAGTACGCGCAGCAGCCGCCCTTCAGGGAATCTCGATTGCACAGGCGGATCTCCTGCCTCAGTTGAATGGCAATGCCGTTATCGCCAAGGCACAAGGCGATGATTCCCGTCTCGGGGCCGCCCTTTCCGGCTTAAACGATTCCGGTATTCGCACCCGCCAGTCAGATGGTCTGTATCTTTCACAGCTCATTTTTGATTTTGGTCGCACTCCCCTTCTTGTTTCCACTTCCCGACTGGAAGCAAAATCGGCCAAAGAACGCCTAGATGCCGCCCGCGCCCTGATTCTGCTCAATGTGGACCGCTGTTACTTCGCCGCGCTCGGCTCCGAAGCGTTAGTCAAAGTCGCTCAACAGGAAGTGAATACCCATCGGGTGCTTTATGAGCAAATCACGGTCCTGACAGCCAGCAACCTCCGATCGGATCTCGATAAGCGGCTTGAGGAAGCCAATCTTGCCCAGGCAAGACTCATGCTCGTCGATGCTCAGGGCAGGAAAGAAGAGGCGATGTCCGATCTCTCTGCCGCCATCGGCTCGGAAATGGAGCCCAACTTCCTGTTGACCGATACCGAGGCAACGCCCTCCATGCCAACGGCACTGGAGACGGTTCTCGCCGAGTCTCTCTCTCTGCGACCCGATCTCATCTCCCTGCGCTATGAGAGGGATGCGTCTTTGAAAAGGGCAGCATCAGTCAAGGCATCACGACTCCCCTCCATCACGGGCATTGCTGCGGGCGGAATCAACCCCTATGAGGCAGCGCAAAGCGAAGGACTCTCCCATGATTACGGTATGTTCGGCGTCAATGTCAGTGTGCCTCTTTTCACGGGAGGACGTCTCAGTGCCGAGCAGAAACAGGCCGAGCTTCAGGAAAAAGCGATTCAGGATGATCTGATCGACAAAGAGACAGGCATCATCAGGAGTGTGCGTAATGCTTGGATCCAAGTAAAAACATCCTTTCAATCCATCAACGTTGCCGATGATTTTGTAGCCGCTGCCGACTCCGGCTTTCAACTCGCTCAAAGCCGCTACTCCGTGGGCAGCAGCTCCATCGTCGAATTAAACCAAGCTGACCTTCAGAGAATCCAGGCGGAGATCAGTGCCATCACTGCCCGTTATGATTATCGCACCAAGAGATCGGCCCTCGCCTATGAATCTGGTGAACTCAAGTAATCCTGCTCATGAAGTGCGGGCATGAAAAAGCGCTTTCCATTTCCGGAAAGCGCTTTTTCTGAATCTTTTTAAAAAAGAGTTACGCTACGAGTGCAGGAGCCTCGGCGGCAGCCTGATCGCGTTCTTTCATCGCGGCCTTGCGGCTCAGTTTCACGCGCCCCTTGTCATCGACGCCGATGCACTTGACCCAGATGACATCGCCGCTCTTGACGACATCTTCCACACGGTTCACGCGGGCGTCTGCCAATTCAGAAATGTGAACGAGTCCATCCTTGCCGGGAAGCACTTCGACGAAAGCACCGAAGTCTTTAATCGAAACTACCGTGCCCTGATAGATGTCACCGACGGTGATCTCCTTGATCATGCCCAGGATGATCTCCTTGGCACGCTTCAGGCTCTCGCCGTTGCTGGAGTAGATATTCACGGAACCATCGTCCTCAATGTTGATCTCGGCACCGGTCTCGGCGACGATGCTCTTGATGGTCTTGCCACCAGGACCAATGATGAGTCCGATCTTGTCCTGAGGAACCTTCACCGTCTCGATGCGTGGAGCATACTTGCTCATCTCCCCGCGATGGGAAGGAAGAGTCTGCTTCATGTGATCCAGGATCAGGCCGCGGTTCTTGCGGGCGTCGTCGATCGCGGCAGCCATGAGTTCATGGCTGATCCCCTTGAGCTTGAGATCAAGCTGGAATCCAGTGACTCCCTCTTCGGTTCCACAGAGTTTGAAATCCATGTCGCCGAAGTGATCCTCGCTACCGATGATGTCGGTAAGAAGGGTGTGGCGGGTGAGATTTCCGGCAGCGTCATTCTCGGTGACGAGACCGACAGAGATGCCGGCAACGGGACGTTTGAGAGGCACACCTGCATCGAGGAGGGCGAGGACGCCCGCGCAGACAGAGGCCATTGACGTGGAACCATTGGACTCCATGACCTCACTGGTCACGCGCAGTGCGTAAGGGAACTCCTGTAGGCTTGGAATGACCGGGAAAATGGAACGCTCAGCAAGAGCTCCATGTCCGATCTCGCGGCGGTTCTGACCACCGAATCGACCCGTCTCTCCGACGCTGAAAGGAGGGAAATTGTAGTGGAGCAGGAAACTTTTGGTCGTCTCTCCGCCACCGTATCCGTCGATCATCTGGGCCTCATCGGAAGTGGCAAGGGTCGCAAGGGCAAGAGCCTGAGTCTCACCACGGGCGAAGAGAGCTGAACCATGAGCGCGAGGCAGCACGGTGGTTTCGCTGGAAAGTTGGCGAAGTTCGAGGAGGGCACGCCCGTCGCAACGCTTCTGCTTGTCAAGAATGCTGACGCGGAAAGCCTTCTTCTGAAGGTAGTCGAACGCCTGGCTGATCTCGAATTTGGTGGCAGCTGGAAAGGTCTCAAGAATCTTGGCGCCCACTTCCTCGCGGAGGGCTCCTACCGCCTTCCCACGGGCGACCTTGCTCGGGGTGTAGAGAGCGGCTTCGATACGGTCACCGGCTACCTGATAAGCAATCTCCAGCATCCCTTCATCGACATTGAGGAGGGTGAATTCGCGCTTCGTTTTTCCGGCCTTGGCGATCAACTCCTTCTGGGCGGCAATGAGAGGACGGGTCTGCTCACGTGCAAAATCAAGGGCCTTCTTGAACTCCTCTTCAGGAAGCTCGTTGGCGGCACCTTCGATCATGATGACCTGCTCGCCATCACCGACATAAACAAGGTCGAGATCGCTCTCCTCACGCTCGGTGTGGGTGGGGTTCACGACGAACTGGCCATTGATACGACCGACGCGTACTGCGGCGATCGGCTTCTCAAACGGGATATCGGAGACGCAGAGAGCGGCTGAAGCACCATTGATGGAAAGGATATCGGGATCGATCTGGCCGTCCGCCGAGAGGAGGATGCTGATGATCTGAGTATCGTAGAAGTAATTCTTGGGGAAGAGCGGGCGCAGAGGACGATCGGTCATACGAGCCGTGAGGATCTCCTTCTCGCTTGGACGGCCTTCACGCTTGAAATAACCCCCTGGGAACTTGCCAACCGCGGCGGCTTTTTCCTTGTAATCAACAGTCAGGGGGAAGAAGTCCTGCCCTTCCTTGACGGAGGTGGCGGAGACTGCGCTGACGAGAACGATGGTTTCGCCGGAGCTGACCATGACGGCGCCGTCGGCAAGCTTGGCAATCTTGCCGGTTTCAAACGAGATGGGATTCTGGCCTACGTTGGCCGTGATAGTTGTGTGTGACATGGGATGTGTTTCTTGGGTTGGAATGCGAACTCCGCGATGGGCTCTGATTTAGTTGGCCCTTGGTTGCGGATGGCACACGATTGTAAGTGCCTGCATCAGGTAGTGGGGTGGGATTGCCTTTTTCTCCAACAAGGAGACCTCTCTAAAAAAGGAAGAGAGATGAATAAAAAGGCGGTAACTAGGAGAGAATTACCAGAAGCCCGATTTCCGCCCTGAGTCATCGACTCGTTGAGCATCGGGTCACAGGACCCGTGGGGGGAGCGGGTCTCTGAAAAATCTACTCCTGCAGTTTTCTATTTGCGAAGGTTGAGCTTCTCGAGGACTGCCTGGTAACGCTCGGAAGCGGTATCTTTCAGGTAGTCAAGAAGACGGCGGCGCGTGGCAACCATCTTGAGAAGGCCGCGACGTGAGGAGTGATCCTTGGCGTTGCCTTTGAGGTGCTCGGTCAATGTCGTGATTCTCTGGGTGAGATTGGCAACCTGAACGTCGGCGCTGCCGGTGTCGTTGTCATGCAGCCGGAGTGCTGCGATTTCTGCTGTTTCTGTTGTCGTCATTTTTTTAAGGGTCGGCATCCTACCCCTTCAGCGAACTTCTGACAAGGGTTTTGAACGACATTCCTGCGAGCACAAGGGATGTGAACTTGTTTTTCTGCACTCGGGAGTGTTTCCTCTCCTGCTTCCCATGAGTGAAATTTCCAAAGCCTACGCCCCCGGTGATGTCGAACAGGAATGGTATGACCGCTGGAGAGCTTCGGGCTGCTTCACCGCTGATCCTGCCTCAACCGCCCCGGCCTACTCCCTGGTCATACCTCCCCCGAATGTGACCGGCGTCCTGACCCTCGGCCACGTCCTCAACAATACCCTGCAGGACATACTCGCCCGTCGCGCCCGTCAGACAGGACACGAAGTCCTCTGGCTCCCAGGCACCGACCATGCGGGCATCGCCACGCAGACCGTCGTGGAACGGCAACTCCGTAAAGAGGAAAAGAAAACCCGCCACGATCTCGGGCGCGAGGCATTCCTCAAAAAAGTCTGGGAATGGAAGGAAAAGCACGGCGGCATTATCATCAAACAACTGCAGAAGCTCGGCTGCTCCTGCGACTGGGGCCGTGAGCGTTTCACCATGGACGGCGCCTACGCTCGCAAGGTGCAGGAGGTCTTCATCGATCTTTACAACAAGGGTCTCATCTACCGTGGCAAGCGGATGGTCAACTGGTGCCCTGTTTCCCTGACCGCACTCAGCGACGAAGAAGTCATCCCCAAGAAACAGAAAGGATATCTCTACCATTTCAAACTGGAGGTTGTCGAAAGTCCAGGAAGCTGGCTTGAGATCGCCACCACGCGCCCTGAGACGATCATGGGAGACACCGCCATCGCAGTGAATCCTAAGGACGAGCGCTACGCCCACCTCATTGGGCTGCATGTCCGTCGCCCTCTCCCTCTGGAGACAGAAGTCCTGCTCCCGATTATCGGTGATGAAGCCGTCGATTTTGAATTCGGCACCGGCGTTCTGAAGGTCACCCCAGCCCACGACAAGGCCGATTACGAAATCTACCAGCGTCATCCTGAAATCGGATTGATCGACATCATGAATCCCAACGGGAGCCTGAACGATCTCGCCGGTGAGGGCTTTGCCGGACTCGATCGCTTCGAGGCCCGCGTGGAGGCTATCGAACGACTCCGCGAGCTCGGACTCCTTACCAAGGAAGAGCCGTATGAGAACAATGTCGGCTTCAGTGAGAGAGCCGATGTCCCCATTGAGCCCCGCCTGAGCGAACAATGGTTCCTGAAATATCCGAAGACCCTCGAGGCTCGCGACGCCGTCCGTAACGGACTGATCCGCTTCTTTCCCCAGCGTTGGGAAAAGGTCTATGACCATTGGCTGGAAAACATTCAGGACTGGTGTATTAGCCGTCAACTCTGGTGGGGCCACCGCATCCCCGTCTGGTATCCGGCGGAAGGCTCCGACGAGACTCCGCGCGTGCAACTCGAATCTCCTGGTGAAAACTGGACTCAGGACTCCGACGTGCTCGACACTTGGTTCTCTTCCTGGCTTTGGGCGCATGATACGATGGATGCGGCCACCCGCGCCAAGTTCTACCCGACGAGCGTCTTGGTCACCGGACCCGACATCATCTTCTTCTGGGTCGCCCGCATGATCATGGCGGGACTGGAATACACCGGAGAGATTCCCTTCAAGGATGTCTATTTCACTGGCATCATCCGCGACAAATCGGGACGCAAAATGTCCAAGAGCCTCGGCAATTCACCTGATCCTCTCGACCTCATCGCCAAGTATGGGGCCGACGGGTTGCGCTTCGGGATCATCCGCGTTGCCCCGCAGGGACAGGATATCAAGTTCGACGAGAAGGTGGTCGAGGAGGGACGCAACTTCGCCAACAAACTCTGGAATGCCGCCCGCTTCCGCGAGATGCAGGGACCAAGCGAAGCCTCGCCGGATCTCAGCCAGCACGAACTACCCGATATCGCGATCCAGGTTCTGGCAAAGTTCGACACGATGCATACAGCGCTCCGCGAGGCCTACACCGACTACCGCTTTCATGAAGTGGCGGGATTGCTCTATGACTTTTTCTGGGGCGATTATTGCGACTGGTTTGTCGAGGCTGCCAAGCCCATCTTGAATGGATCAGATCAGGCAGCTCGGATCGCGATTCTGGCCACCATGGACAGCGTTCTCTCAGGCGTTCTGCGACTCCTTCATCCACTGATGCCCCACATCACCGAGGAACTTTGGAAACGCCTTGGATTCCATGCTCCCGTCTCTGCCTCCGGCACCGGAGAGCGCGCAGGATTCCTGCTCTACACCCAGCCGCCATTGGAATCGCTTCTTGCAGCGGTGACAACTGACCTCGTTACCGAATCCTGCGCACGCACTACAGCCCTCTATTCCGCGATCCATGCAGCCCGCAATCTCCGGGCGGAATTCAAGATTCCTGCAAAGCAGCAGGTTCGCTTCCTCATTACCGCCAAGGTGGATCTCTCAACGATCCAGCAGGCTGTCTTTGCCTCGCTCGCCAAGGCCAGCGAAGTCGTCCTACTTGCAGGAGCCGCACCTGCAGGCACCCCGAGTGTTCTTACCGACATCGGTACGATTTACCTCCCGCTGGAAGGATTGGTCGATCTCGAAGCCGAACGGAAACGCGTCACCGCCGAGATCACCAAGGTCGAAGTCGAGATCACCAAGGTGGAACTCAAACTCAACGATCCCTCCTTCGTTGAGAAAGTCCCCCCAGCTGTGCTGGAAGATCACCGCCAGCGCCTCAGAAACTGGAGTGAGAAATTGGAAACACTAAGGGCTTCTTTGGTGAACCTCGGATAAATTTTCTTCATCCTTTATCCTAAATCCTAAATCCTTTCTTCATGTCCTCCCTCATCGCTCTCCCTCGTCTCTGTGTCTTCATCATGGCCGGAGGGAGTGGCGAGCGCTTCTGGCCGGCCAGCCGCACGGCGACACCGAAGCATCTTCTCCGACTACTTGGAGAGGAGACGCTTCTGGAGCAGACCGTCCGTCGATTTGAAGGAATTGTTCCTCTGGAACAAATTTTCGTCCTGACCAACGTGGCCCAGCTGGAATCGACGAAGGCCGCGATTCCTTTCCTCCCCATTGCCAATATCATCGCCGAACCGGCCAAACGCGACACCGCCCCTGCTGCGGCCTTGGCTACTGGGCTTGCATTGCGTCATCGTCCCGACGCCATCGTGGCACTCTTCCCAGCTGACGCCATGATCCATGACACAGCAACCTTCCAGACTCAGGTTGCGGAGGCAGCTGCCTACGCCGGAGAACATTCCTCGATCATCACCTTCTCGATCACCCCGAACCAGCCCTCCACGGGATTCGGTTACCTCCAGCTTGGATCGGAACTCAAGGCTACCGATGCGACCCGTTTTGTCACCGTGGAGCGTTTCGTCGAGAAGCCGGACGCAGCGCGCGCTCAGGAATTTTTCGATGGCAAACGTCACGGATGGAATGCCGGGATGTTCCTCTGGCAGGGAGCCCTCTTCCTGGACGAATGCCGCAAGCAGCAATCAGAACTTGCGGAATTCATCCTCGCTCTTGAGAAAGCGCCGGAGGTGGAGGCCTTTCTTGCCCAGGCTTTTCCCACTCTACCAAAGATATCCGTTGATTACGCCATCATGGAACATGCCGGCAGCGTCGTTGCCGCCATTGCTGAATATGATTGGGATGATGTCGGCTCCTGGACGGCCCTTCCCTCCCATCTCGGTCAGGATGCCAGTGAGAATACCATTAAAGGATCAGTCATCACCCTCGATGCCCATCGAAATATCGTCATCGCCGGCAAACGCACCGTGGCCCTCTGTGGAGTGAACGATCTTGTCGTGGTCGAAACGGAAGATGCAATTCTCGTCTGCCACAAGGACGCCGTTCAGAAGATTAAGAATCTGCCCCTCCCTCCGGAGTTGAAGTAGGGGGCTTGGGAGTTTGGCGGCGCAGGGTGTTCGCCTGCGCGCGGTAACGCCTCACCGCGCGAAAATACCGGGCCATGGGAATGGCCAAGATACACTTGCTGCCTCAGCGCAGCCGTTTAGGGTGCTACTCGCGGGATCGAGAGCCTCAAACCCCAAGCCCCTTAAATATTAATAGCCTTCGAAGAGACTCTTCGAATTTGCATTCGGATCGTGAACTTTGGGTAATCCGAGCTTCTGACCACTCAAAATCTCCCACTGTTTCTTCTGCTTGGGAGTCAGGACGGAAAGCATCTTCTTGGAGGTATTCTGCTGAATCCGGTGCAGATTGATGTCTTTGCGGAAGTTGGAGATCTTGCCGGCATTGAACTGGGCGGTCACGGATGCAGCCTGTGCCTGGTCGTTCTTTTCAAGGACTGCCAGAGAGGTCTGCTGGGCCGGTGTGAGGCCGAGCAGTTTCTGCTCGGAAATCGAGGTCAGCAAGGCACCGCCAAGCATTTGACGCTCGATCTGGCGGAGGCGATCCTGCTGGGAGGGACTCAGCACGTTGAGAGCGCGTTGATTAAACTGGCTGCGGAGTGCCTTCAGGTCCCAATCCGCACGCAGAGCGGCATCTTTATCGGCCATGCCGATCGCCGTGATCTGCTTGGCTCGGTTTTTGTATTCGGAACGCAGGGAATCCAGAAGCGCGCTCTGAAGCGAGGAGAGATGCAAATCCGCCCTCACCGGCTCCAGTCCGAGAAGAACCGGCACGGAGGCAGGACTGTCGGGCGTGCTCTTTGCCGAGAGCAAGGGGAGAGTCAGCAAAAGAGCCCCTAGGAGCAGGAGGGAGGTGCGTTTCATGGGAAAGTTCTGGGGGCTTTGGAATTACAGCGACTGGGCGATGATGCCTTCCAGCTTGACGATATCCTCGCCAAACTTACGGATGCCCTCGGCAAGCTTGTCGGTGGCCATGGCGTCCTCATTGAGGGCCCAGCGGAAGCTCTTCTCATCGACGGGGACCTTCGGAATATCGAGCTTCTTGGCAGACTCGGGATCGAGCACGCGAAGGAGCGGTTCCTCCGAGGCCTCCAGCTTGGCGAGCAGATCGGGACTGATGGTGAGTAGATCACAACCTGCGAGAGCGACGATTTCACCCGTGTTGCGGAAACTGGCCCCCATGACCTGCGTGTCATGACCGTATTTCTTGAAATAGTTGTAGATGACGTGGACCGACTGAACGCCGGGATCTTCCAACCCGACATATTCCTTGCCGGTCTTGCTCTTGTAGTAGTCGTAGATACGACCCACGAAAGGGGAGATGAGTCGGATGCCGCCCTCGGCACAGGCAACGGCCTGCACGAGCGAGAAGAGGAGTGTCAGGTTGCAGTTGATGCCTTCTTTCTGGAGGACTTCAGCAGCACGGATGCCTTCCCATGTGGAGGCGATCTTGATCAGGACGCGCTCGCGGCTGATGCCGGCCTTCTCGTACAGGCCGATCAGGTAGTGGGCCTTGGCAATGGTTCCCTCGGTGTCAAAGGAGAGACGGGCATCGACCTCGGTGCTGACACGACCGGGAACAATCTTGAGAATTTCGAGACCGAAGAGGATCAGCGTATCGTCGATGATCTTGTGAAGGAGTTCCGCACCGCTCAGCGAGGAACCCTTGTTTTCGGCGATCGCCTTGTCAAGAAGGCTGCGGTATTCGGGCTGAAGAACGGCCTTGAGGATGAGGGAGGGGTTGGTCGTGGCATCCTGTGGAGCGAACTTGCGGATCGATTCAAAATCACCGGTATCGGCGACGACGGTGGTGAACTGCTTAAGGCTTTGGAGTTGGTTTGCACTCATAAAGGGAGTTTCTGATGGGGTTGTGTGTAATGCAATTCCCGAGTTGAGAATCACAGGATTAGGATTCCTAGAGGTGTTGGTCCTGATGGACGCTGTGCAGATGGATGGTTTTGGTTTCCAGATCGTGGATGGCCTTAATGTAACGGACGGTCCGGCTGCGGGAACGCATCACGATGGAATGCGTGATGGCGGTTTTTCCGATCAGTTTCACGCCGGGAAGCATCGCGCTGTCGCTGATCCCCGTGGCGCAGAAGATGGCGTTGTCCCCCTGCACGAGATCGTTGCAGTGATAGACGCGATCCAGTTCCTCCTGCGTATTAGTCTTGAGCAGGTCGGCCTTTTCCTCCTCATCCCGGGGCCACATTCTCAGAATGATGTCCCCTCCGAGCGCCTTCAAGGCCGCCGCGGTAAGAATCCCTTCCGGTGCCCCTCCGCGACCCACATAAAGATCGATGCCGGAGTCATGGAGTGAGGGGGCCACCGCCGCGGTGATATCACCATCGGCAATGAGACGAAGTGAGGCTCCGGCCCGCCTCACGGCATCCGTGTAGATCTGATTGCGGGGACGGTCGAGAACGGTCACCACCAGTTCTCCGATGCGCTTACCCAGGGCATCGGCAGCTAGTTGCAGGGTTCGTTCGAATTTGAGATCGAGTGTGATCGGAGGGATCATGCCACTGCGGATGCAGCGGGCGATCCGACCACCATAAGAAAGCTTTTCCACATAAAAACTTGGAATATTGACCATGCTCCGCTCCTGTTCCTCGGGCA
>DKEN01000133.1 GCA_002452515.1 Spartobacteria bacterium UBA6821
GATCCCGTTCGAGATACTGGGGGCCGTTGGTGATTGCGAATTGAAGACTTGGTAGTGTCCTTGACAGGGCCCGTTTGTGTATTAGATTCAATTACATGAGAGCTACCCTAACAATCAGCCTGCCTGAGGAGATCAGCGAGGGCCTTTCCTCACTCGTCAAGAGGAGCGGAAAGAGTCGGAGTCAGGTTGTTCAGGAGGCTCTGAGGAAGCAGATCGCCTTGGAGCGTTTCCGTGATCTGAGGGAAAGACTGGTTCCCAAGGGACGCAAGTCGGAACTTCACACGGATGAGGATGTGTTCCGGGTGGTTTCGTGAGGATCCTCTTCGACACGAATGTCCTGTTTGCGGCGTTCATTACCCATGGAACCTGTGCGGGTCTCTATGAGGAGTGCCTTCAAAGGGCACAAATCGTGGTTTCTGAGGAGATACTTTCCGAGTTGCAGGAGAATCTGATTTCAAAGGCGAAATTATCTAGAAATGAGTCTCTTGAGGTTGTTCAGGCAGTCAGGGCGGATGCAGATGTGATTCAGGCAATCCCTCTGCCTAAATCGGTTTGTAGAGATCCCGACGATGATCTGATCCTTGCCGCCGCACTTGCCGGGAAAGTTGATGCAATTGTTACAGGAGATCAGGATTTACTGGTGCTCAAGAGTTTTGAGAGCATTCCTATCCTGAATCCCCGAGACTGCCTTGCCTTCCTGGCAGAGAGATAAATTTTCAACACCAGCCCCCGCTTAAAAAACAAAATTCAATGTCCCAATCAGCAGCCGATGTCGGAGAAGTTCTCGAGCAGATCGCCCAGTTGCTCGAACTCAAAGGGGAGAATCCCTTCAAGATTCGTGCCTACACAAATGCCGCTCGGGCGTTGGAGTCACTGAGTGAACCTCTGGAGACGTTGGTAGCCGAGGAGCGCCTCGGAGAGATCGAGGGAATAGGGAAAGCAATCAACGAGAAGGTCACGGAACTGGTGACCACAGGCAGGCTTCCCTACTACGAGGAATTAAAGGCTTCCTTTCCCGAGGGGATTTTCGAACTTTTCGAGCTTCAAGGCCTCGGTGCCAAGAAGATCAAGGCATTGCACGATCAGCTTGGGGTCTCTTCGTTGGCTGATCTCGAACAGGTTTGTACCGAGGGGAAGGTGGCCGAGTTGGCCGGCTTCGGCGCCAAGACTCAAACCAACCTTCTGAAAGCACTCGCAGATCATCGCAAGCATGCGGGACGTTTTCACATCAATGTGGTAGCTGAACTGGCTGACGCGCTCCTTTCCGATCTGCGCGCCCATGAGGCGGTGGGTCAACTGGAGTCAGCCGGAAGCTTCCGTCGTCGCAAGGAGACCATCGGCGATCTCGATCTGCTGGTTTCCTCCAACCGGCCAGAGGAGGTTTCGGAATTTTTTATTCACCATCCCTTGGTGGAGGAAGTCATCGTTCACGGTCCAACGAAATCAAGTGTACGTCTCAAGGATGGTCCTCAATGCGATCTTCGGGTGGTGAAACCCGAGGAGTTTCCTTTTGCCCTCGTTTATTTCACCGGCAGCAAGGAACACAATATCCGTCTCCGCAGTCGGGCTCTGGATCATGGCTGGTCGCTCAATGAATATCGATTCACTCCCATTGATGAGGTTCAAGGGGGCGAAGCCACTCCTTCGATCCACACCGAGCAGGAGCTCTACAAGGCGCTCGGTTTGGACTTCATTCCCCCTGAATTGCGTGAAGACAAAGGAGAAATCAAGGCGGCTGAAGAGAGGACACTGCCGAAACTCATCGAATGGAGCAATCTGCGTGGCACCTTTCACTGTCACACAACGGCGAGCGACGGTCGGAATTCCCTGATTGAAATGGCTCGAGGGGCGATAGCTCTCGGCTTGGAATATCTCGGCATCGCCGATCACAGCAAAAGTTCCTATCAAGCTCACGGCCTCGACGCAGCACGCCTTGCTGAACAAGTTGCCCAGATTCGTGAACTCAACGACTCAACGGAGTTCCGTGAGGCAGGCTTCCGTCTCTTCGCTGGAACGGAATGCGATATTCTCAAGGATGGGGAACTCGATTTTTCCGACGAGGTGTTGTCTTCGCTTGATTATGTCGTCGCCTCGGTTCATTCCAGTTTCACGATGGGTGAGGCGGAGATGACGAAGCGTCTCATCCGTGCCCTTGAGAATCCTTATGTCACCATGCTGGGGCATCTGACCGGCAGGTTGTTGCTCTCGCGTGAACCTTACGCAGTGAACATCCCTGCGGTTATCGAGGCGGCTGCCGAGACGGGGACGATCATCGAGATCAATGCCAGCCCGTGGCGGCTCGATATGGATTGGCGCTGGTGGCCGCTGGCAAAGGAAAAGGGNNCTTGGAAAGATTGAAACAGTGCTCGCGGCGAAGAAAGACCGATGAATTTTCCCGCAGAGACGCAAAGACGCAGAGAGAGTTGAGTAAATGAGGGGATAAAAAAGATTTTTCAGAAATGAAGGGGGTCATGTCATTAGGACTCCGTCACCCTTGATGATTTTCGTTCTCTGCGTCTTTGCGTCTCTGCGCGAGATTCTCTATTCATTAGCCCATGAAAACCGTTTCCGAATATGCCACGCTCCGGGCAGGGATTTTTCACTGGCAGGGATATGAGGCTGAGGTGAAATGCGACTGTTCTTCCACGGCGCTTGTGACTTCGGCAGGACTGATCTTCATTGATCCGATTCCCCTGGCAAAGGATGCTCTACAGGAGCTTATCGCCGAGTCATTTTCCGCTCCGGCAGCCGTACTGCTCACGAGCGGGAATCATCAGCGGGAGAGTCTCACACTTGCCAAGCGATTCGGAATCCCAGTGTTTGCTCCTGAGGGTGCAGGTGATGATATTGAAGCAGATCAGCGTTTTGTCTCCGGTGAAGTCGTGGCCGGGATGAAATCCATCCCCTTGCCGGGCTTCGGCCCAGGTGAAACGGCCTTCCTCCACGAGGGAATCCTGATTTTTGGCGATGCCGTGATTAATTTGGAACCGGAGGGATTAAGATTGCTTCCTGAAAAGTACCGTGAGGATAAGAAGCAATCACTCCGGTCGTTGGAAGTGCTGAAATCCCTGAAACCTGAGATACTCGTCTTTGCCCACGGAAATCCGATTATTCAAAGAGCAGGGGCACGACTGGATGCCTGTCTTGCGGAAGCTATTTTATAAAAAAGGGGTGGTTAATTCTCGCGCAGAGACGCAGAGAGATGAGGGAAAAATACCTGAAGGATAAGTCTGGCAAGGGGAACCGATCTCTTGGTTCCTTGAATTCTCGAATCATTACCTGATTCTTTCTCTGCGTTCTCAGCGCCTCTGCGCGAAAATATTCAGTTGAAATAAAAACTGCGCGGAAGGTCGACTAGCGACTCTCCCGCGCAGTTGTTGTCTCACGTCATCCCCGGATATTCTCAGCGGATGGGTGATTGCATCTAGGCCCCCCGACCCGATGCGACAAAAGTTAAAATTTGATCAGCTTTTTACCGGGGCATTGGTGGAAGTGCCACCACCGGTTGGTGTCGAAGAGGGTGTGGCATCCTTTTTCTTGCCGCAGCAACTGGAACATCCGTCTCCATCATCGGCTCTCATCGTAGGGATGCTCAGGGAGAGACCGGCGAAAAGAGCGACGGCAAAGGTGATTCGAAGGAGTGAAGTGAGTTTCATGGGGTGAATTGGTCTGTCTCAATACTGGTGTACAGGATGTCTGACCGCTGAATTGGGCTGACGTTCAATGATTTTTTATAAAATTGAATACCAACTGAAATCAGCTCTTCCTTAAGCGTCACGGGTTGTCCTTGTCCCAAACCTGTGTGAAGATGCACGTTTAAGATGATGAAAAAACTGTCATGGATATTCGCCGTTGTGTTTGCTCTGCTACTCCCTGCGTGTGTCAGCGTGAAATCGACGACGGCCTTTTATACGCCGACCACAACGACTTTTTATCCTCCCAAGGATAAGCATGTTGTCATTCCGATCATGGGGGAGCCACCGTCGCAGCCCTACCGGGAAATAGGGCGTTTCGCTTTCCAGTCCGACATGGGCTATCCCTTCATGATGAAAGCGATCGAGTATAATGCCCGGCTGGCCGGGGCTGATGCGGTCTACATCAAGGAGTCCAAAAACTGGACGGTTCCCTATGCCTATACGGTACCGACTACGGTCAGTTGGGTTCCGGTCGGCGGATGGTATGGCGGCGGGTGCGGAGGCTGGTATGGCGGTGCGGTGGTGCCGATCACCTATCCGGGTTACACAGGCGTTTCCTATCAGAGTTTCATGGGCATTGATGCTCGCATGCTGGTGTTCAAACGATGAGTGGAGAATCATCCGAGCCATTGCAGCGCCCCGTGCTTCTACCACCCGGTGGGGAAAAGAGGGTGATGCTTCATTCCTGCTGCGCTCCCTGTTCCGGCGAGGTGATCGAGGCGATGGTCGCTTCGGGACTGGAATTGGAGATTTTTTTCTACAATCCCAACATCCATCCCCGCGAGGAATACGAATTGCGCAAGGTGGAGAATATCCGATTTGCCGAGGACCATGGCATCCCCTTCACCGATGCCGATTACGACACCGACAACTGGTTTGCCAGGGTCAAGGGGTTGGAGTGGGCTCCTGAGCGGGGAGAACGCTGCACGCAATGCTTCGACATGCGTTTTGAGAGAACGGCACTCCATGCCCATGAGAAGGGATTCAACGTCATCACCAGCTGTCTTGGAATCTCCCGCTGGAAAAACATGACCCAGATCAACGGGGCCGGAGAACGCGCAGCCGCCCGTTGGCCCGGAATGAGCTACTGGACATACAATTGGCGAAAGGGAGGCGGCGCAGCACGGATGATCGAGATTTCGAAGCGCGAGGAATTTTATGCCCAGCAATACTGCGGCTGCATTTACTCCCTGCGCGATACGAATAAATGGCGTCTAGCCAATGGTCGTCCGAAGGTCGTGATCGGTCAGGACTACTACGGCAGGGGTGAAGAAGAGAGTCGGGAGGCGGTTGAGTGAGAAGGCTTCTCGCCTTACTTTTGTTGCCGTTATTTTCGGCGCGCGGAGAATTACCCCCTCCTCGGCCGGACTCCACGCCACAGACCTCAACAGTCTATTTCGCCCTCGATCAGAATGCGATGGGTCCGAAAATGACCCCGAGGGATTCCATGGTTGCCCGGATGGTGGCTGGCCTTGTTTGTGCCGTGACTGGCAAAGCATCTCCCTCCGCAGCCTGGCGATCCCTGGTGAAGCCGGGCGAGCGGGTTGGTATTCGAGTGGCCACGCAAGCGGGTCCCATCGGGGGGACTCATGCAGCCGTGGCGAAGGCCGTGGTCGAGGGATTGGTGGCTGCCGGAATTTCACCGGAGAAGATCGTGGTCTGGGATCGTCGTCGCGAAGATCTCGTGGCTGCCGGGTATGACAAGATTCCGGGGCTGAATCTTCGCTGGGTGGATAACGGCGGCGGATATGATCCCAAGGCGGTGGTCACGACCGCGGCGATCGGAGAGTTGGTTTATGGCGACCTTTCCTTCAAATCATCGCGCAATACCATTGAGGAGATCATCGGGCCAAAAACCCAGTTGAGCGATGAAAGTCATCTGCCTGTTGTCCTCTCACGGCAAATCGACAAGGTCATCAACATTCCTTCACTTTGTGACAGTTACTACACTGGGGTGAACGGTGCTATGGCCGGGATGACGCTCGGCATTCTGGATAACTGGCGGCGCTTTGCCAAATCTGGAGGGTATGGCGGTTCTGCTCTGGCCGAGGTTTATGCCGATGACCAGATCGGGAAGAAGGTCGTTCTTACTCTGATGGATGGAATGGTGTTGCAGTATGCAGGTGGTCCCTATCCGAGTCCCGGCAACTGCGTCGTCTATTCCACACTCTTTGCTTCCAAAGATCCTGTCGCCATCGATGCCACGGCGCTTCGACTGATCGACGAGCAGCGCTTGCTCTCCAAAATGCCAAAGGCTTCGGATGATGGAGGTCATGTCACTGAGGCGGAGGAACAGGGACTCGGCAACGCCGATGAGAAGATGATCGTTCTGAAACGGATCGGCGCCCTTGAGCCTTCGTTGAATCCCTGAACATGAAAGCGTCTGCTCTCCAAGCAGAACAGGTGCGACAGTTGCTCAAGGCTCATGCCCGGACCTTTGCCCTGACGCTGAGGGTACTTCCCCAGGTATTGAGGGAGCCGTTGGGACTCACCTACCTGCTGGCGCGGGCATCGGACACTGTTGCTGATGCGCCTGGGGTAGGTTGTGAACAGAAGCTTTCGTTGTTGGAGGAGTTACAGGAGTCCTTGAATTCGGAGTCCTTCCATTGGGAGACTGATTCGATCCAGGAACTACTTTCTGCATCGGAAGCTGAACTGTTGGCCGCTGTGCCGATGCTGATGGGCGCCTTGGCGGCACATCAGGATCGGGAAGAGTTGCTACGGCTTTGGCGGACGATTTTAAATGGTCAGATCATGGATCTGAGGCGATTTGCCCCAGGAACAGAACCACTGAGTTCAGAAGAACTGGAAGAATATTGCCATCTGGTGGCGGGGAGTGTTGGTGAAACATGGACGAACCTGATTGCGCTGCACTCACCCGAGGTGCTACTCGGTTCTCAAGAGGAGTTGGTGAAACTTGGAATTGCCTACGGTAAGGGACTTCAGTTGCTCAATATTGTCCGGGATCGTGCGGAAGATCGGCGTCTTGGAAGGTTTTACATCAGGGAGGAGGAAGTTCCTCAACTGCTCGAGCAGACTTCCAACTGGCTCCAGCAGGGGAAGAAATACTGCTCCCATCTGTGCCCGGGACGCATCCGTTACGCATCGGAACTGCCGCTCAGGCTTGCTTTGGGAACTTTGGAGCGATTTGGCAGGTCACCCGAATCCCACAGAGTGAAACTGTCTCGATGGGAAGTCTATACCCTCCTGATCAGAACCCTTCCATCTCTGGGGTTGCCGAGCGGACATAATCCTGCTTCATAGGCCCGATGGAATATATTCACTGGTTTCAACAAAACTTCCTCCACCTCGACAAGAGCCTCGAACACATCGTCTCCGCGTATGGTGTCTGGGTTTATGCGATCCTCTTCACCATCGTCTTTTGCGAAACGGGCCTTGTCGTTACCCCTTTCCTGCCAGGAGATGCCCTTCTCTTTGCTGTCGGGGCTTACGCCGCCGCTCATCCTGGGGCGGGACTCAGCTTTCCTATCATCTTCGGTCTACTTATTATCGCCGCCATCCTCGGCAATCTCGTCAATTTCACGCTCGGTTCGTTGATTGGCGGGAAAATCTTCAAGCCGGGTGCCCTAATTCTAAAAAAGGAGTATCTAGATCGCACCCACCTCTTCTTTGAAAAACACGGAATCATGGGGGTCATTATTGCCCGATTCCTCCCGATATTCAGGACAGTCGCCCCTTTTGTGGCAGGGATGGCCTCGATGGATCGGAAAAAATTCACACTCTACACCGTGATCGGTAGTTTCCTCTGGGTCTTCCTGATGATGACCTCCGGACTTGTTTTTGGCGGAATGCCCTGGGTGCAAAAACACTTCGAAATGGTGGTGATCGGCATCATCTTCGTCTCGATGATCCCCGTTGCTTTCGAAGGACTCTCCCACTATCTGGCTGCGCGGAAGAAGTAGGGTTGCAGCAACGATTCAGGCTGAGTGAGTCTTCAAAAAGGGAGGGGGCGAAAGTTCCCTCCCTTTTTTTATGAAGTGATCATTGCCTGCGGCGTAAAGCGCCCATTGTCTTACAAGTGATACTTAAGCGGAATGAAGCTGTGTTGGCTTAGGAATTATCAGGCTTGGCGAACCATTGATCGCACGTAGGACATGCGCATGCGTCTCTAGATCCTTATAAATACTACCTCTGGTAGGCATGGGCATTTTTAATTTAAGGAGTGGGTGAAATCATTGGAATCCACCAACGGAAAATATTTTTAAAAAAATGAAAGAAGTCGTTGACTCCCGATGATTCTTCTATAGAGTTTTCCATCCCGACAGCGACCACGGTTACTGAAAAACGGGAATGTTCATCACCCAGTCTGCTACAAAACAAGTCGATCCAAGGTGGAAACCGAGGGAAGCTTGAGCAGCCACTGGCAACGATCTTTGAAAGCGCAGGTCCGGTTTCGCAACAGCAATGGAAATCGGATGGATCAAATACAAAGCAATAAACAAAACAGCAAAAACTGAATTGTGCGTTTCGAGTCGATTTTTAAAATGAAGTTTTAACAGACCGGCATTTGACTACTACGGTTATCAAATGTGCAGGTGCTGGAATTTGTCATCACTCTAGCAGTAGATGACGCAAACTTTCTACGGAGAGTTTGATTCTGGCTCAGAACGAACGCTGGCGGCGTGGATAAGACATGCAAGTCGAACGGAATTTAATCTGTAGCAATACATATTAGATTTAGTGGCGAACGGGTGCGTAACACGTGAGTAATCTGCCGGGAAGTGGGGGATAACTCGTCGAAAGGCGAATTAATACCGCATATGGCCAAGAAGGACATCCTTCTGAAGCCAAAGCCGCAAGGCGCTTCCTGATGAACTCGCGGCCTATCAGCTAGTTGGTGAGGTAATGGCTCACCAAGGCTATGACGGGTAGCTGGTCTGAGAGGACGACCAGCCACACTGGAACTGAGACACGGTCCAGACACCTACGGGTGGCAGCAGTCGAGAATTTTTCACAATGGGGGCAACCCTGATGGAGCGACGCCGCGTGGAGGATGAAGGCCCTCGGGTCGTAAACTCCTGTCAAACGGGAACAAGAAAGTGATAGTACCGTTAGAGGAAGAGACGGCTAACTCTGTGCCAGCAGCCGCGGTAATACAGAGGTCTCAAGCGTTGTTCGGATTCATTGGGCGTAAAGGGTGCGCAGGCTGTGGGGTAAGTCGGATGTGAAATTTAGGGGCTCAACCCCTAAACTGCATTCGATACTGCTCCGCTAGAGGTATGTAGAGGAGATTGGAATTCACGGTGTAGCAGTGAAATGCGTAGATATCGTGAGGAAGACCAGTGGCGAAGGCGAATCTCTGGGCATTACCTGACGCTCATGCACGAAGGCCAGGGGAGCAAACGGGATTAGATACCCCGGTAGTCCTGGCAGTAAACGGTGCACGTTTGGTGTGGGAGGATTCGACCCCTTCCGTGCCGGAGCTAACGCGTTAAACGTGCCGCCTGGGAAGTACGGTCGCAAGATTAAAACTCAAAGAAATTGACGGGGGCCCGCACAAGCGGTGGAGTATGTGGCTTAATTCGATGCAACGCGAAGAACCTTACCTGGCCTTGACATGCATCTCTAAGTTGGTGAAAGCCAGCGAGTGTAGCAATACACAATTTGCACAGGTGCTGCATGGCTGTCGTCAGCTCGTGTCGTGAGATGTTGGGTTAAGTCCCGCAACGAGCGCAACCCCTGTGATCTGTTGCCACCGGCGCAAGCCGAGCACTCTGATCAGACTGCCCTGTGAAACGGGGAGGAAGGTGGGGACGACGTCAAGTCAGTATGGCCCTTACGGCCAGGGCTGCACACGTACTACAATGCCCAGGACAGAAAGAACCGAAACCGCGAGGTGGAGGAAATCATTAAACCTGGGCCCAGTTCGGATTGAAGGCTGCAACTCGCCTTCATGAAGTTGGAATCGCTAGTAATGCCGTATCAGCTACGACGGCGTGAATACGTTCCCGGGCCTTGTACACACCGCCCGTCACATCATGGAAGTCGTTTGTACCCGAAGTCGCTGCGCTAACCCGCAAGGGAGGCAGGTGCCTAAGGTATGGATGGTAACTGGGATGAAGTCGTAACAAGGTAGCCGTAGGGGAACCTGCGGCTGGATCACCTCCTTTCTAAGGAGATATCCAGAGAATTTTAGAATACTCTGGAAGGTCGATCGCTAACCCGATTATCACGGTTTGTCCTCAGGGATGAATTAGATCGGTATGTGATTAAATCCCAAAAACCGAAAGGTTCGAGGGTTCGATGAGGAACGCACAATTCAGTTTTTGCTGTGAGAAAGAGACCGGTACGGTTCTCTGAGTACTAAATAAGCTTTAAGTAGTCTTTTTAGCGGCTCTGCCGCCGCAACGCGGGGGTATAGCTCAGTTGGTAGAGCGCCAGCTTTGCAAGCTGGATGTCTGGGGTTCGAATCCCCATGCCTCCACCAATTTATTGGTAGGCTGGGATGAGAACATTTCGTTACTTTTAATCCCCATGCCTCCACCAATTTTCTGCCAGCTGAACACAACACTTGGCGATTTCAGGAATTACTCTCTAATGGGGCCTGTAGCTCAGCTGGTTAGAGCATGCGCTTGATAAGCGCAGGGTCACTGGTTCGAATCCAGTCAGGCCCACCATTTTCATGACCTAACTCTTAAAAGCATCACAACAATTTTATAAGCCTGTGGAAACACAGGTTGATCCATCCGAAACAATTTTGGCTGTGCGGGATCCCAGGATCCAGCGCTCCCCGCGGGCATCGTCCCGTCGGAGGTTCTTTGACATCTGTAGATAGGGTAAAAAAATTACAACTTTGAATAGAGCTGAGACCGTAAACAGTTGGAAACGTCTAGAGACGACCGATTGTTTATAGAAGATTTCAGAATGAACGATATCAAAAGCTACAAAGAGCACATGATGAATGCCTTGGTGCCTGTAGGCGATGAAGGACGCGATAAGCTGCGATAAGCTTCGGGGAGCGGCAAGTACGCTACGATCCGGAGATTTCCGAATGGGGTAACCCATACAGAGTTATATCTGTATACCGCTGCCTGAATACATAGGGCAGAGGGAGCGAGACCTGGTGAAGTGAAACATCTCAGTAACCAGAGGAAAAGAAAGTGAAACGATTCCGTAAGTAGTGGCGAGCGAAAGCGGAAAAGCCCAAACCGGAGGACTTGTCCTCCGGGGTTGTAGGGCCCCAATGTGGTAGTCAAACGATTAGGTGAAGCGGATGGAAAGCCGCTCCATAGAAGGTGACAGACCTGTAACCGAAAATCCGATGACGCCTAGGGTGTCCCTGAGTAATGCCATACACGTGAAACTTGGCATGAATCCACGGAGACCACTCCGTAAGGCTAAATACTAACAGGCGACCGATAGTGAACAAGTACCGCGAGGGAAAGGTGAAAAGAACCGCTGCGAGCGGAGTGAAATAGTACCTGAAATCATGTGCTTACAAGGTGTCAGAGCCCCGCAAGGGGTGATGGCGTGCCTTTTGCTTAATGAGTCTGCGAGTTAGCATCAGTGGCAAGTCTAAGTCCTTCTGGGACGGAGGCGAAGCGAAAGCGAGTCCGAAATGGACGCCCAGCTGCTGGTGCTAGACCCGAAGCGGAGGTGATCTACCCATGGTCAGGTTGAAGTCCCGGTAACACGGGATGAAGGACCGAACCGGTGAACGTTGAAAAGTTCTCGGATGAACTGTGGGTAGGAGCGAAAGACTAATCAAACCCCGTCATAGCTGGTTCTCTCCGAAATCTATTGAGGTAGAGCCTTGGACGCTGACCTATGGAGGTAGAGCACTGGATGAACTAGGGCCCATACCCGGGTACCGAATTCAATCAAACTCCGAATGCCATAGGGTGAAGTCCAGGAGGCAGAATGCGAGGGATAAGCTTCGTATTCGAGAGGGAAACAACCCAGATCAGCAGCTAAGGTGCCTAAATATTGCTTAGTGGAAAGGATGTGAGATTGCTTAGACAGTGAGGATGTTGGCTTAGAGGCAGCCATCATTTAAACAGTGCGTAATAGCTGACTCATCGAGCGAGGTTGCGCCGAAAATGATTGGCGATAAGCAATATACCGAAGCTCTGGATGCATAACCGGTTCGCCGGATATGCGTGGTAGGAGAGCATTGTTGGCGCATTGAAGCCATGTGGAAACGCTAGGTGGAGTGCCAACAAGTGAGGATGCAGACATGAGTAGCGATAAGCCGGGTTGAATTCCCGGCCGCCGTAAAACCAAGGTTTCCTGGGGAAGGTTCGTCCTCCCAGGGTTAGTCGGAACCTAAGGCGAGGCCGAGAGGCGTAGTCGATGGATAGCAGGTTTAATATTCCTGCACCTGCAATGGTTAAGCTTACAGGGGACATATGGTAGGAAAAGAGCCGCCGATTGAAAGTGGCGGTCCCGCAAGGGGACGGAGAGGCTTCGGCTGAACCGGATTCTTTAAATACTGTATCGAGAAAAGCCTGTAAGTGTTCCCATAGCAGTCCGTACCGGAAACCGACACAGGTGGTTGGGCACAAATGTGCCAAGGCGCGTGAGTGAAACCTCGTTAAGGAACTCGGCAATCTAGCCCCGTAACTTCGGAAGAAGGGGTCCCTACAGCGATGTAGGGCGCAGTGAGTAGGGTCAACCGACTGTTTAACAAAAACACAGCACTCTGCTAAGACGCAAGTCGACGTATAGGGTGTGACACGT
>DKEN01000094.1 GCA_002452515.1 Spartobacteria bacterium UBA6821
TACCGCATCCAGATTTACGACGGACAGACTACTGGCATGCACTGGCAGGTTCACAAGGTCGGAGCCCGTCACGGGAAACGCTACTACGAGAAGAACGAGAGGATGCCCGTCGCCATCTGTCTCGGAGGTGATCCGGTCTTCACCCTCGCCGCCACCGCGCCGCTTCCCGATGGCATAGATGAGATCCTCTTTGCCGGGTTTGCTCGGAAGAAATCGGTCGATCTGGTGAAGTGTCTCACGGTGCCGCTGGAGGTCCCTGCGGAAAGCGACTTTGTGATCGAGGGGTTTGTGCAACCGGGTGAGATGCGTCCCGAGGGGCCGTTCGGTGATCATACGGGATTCTACACCCCGGTGGATGAGTACCCGGTTTTCCATGTGACAGCCATCACGCACCGACGTGAGGCACTCTATCCGGCCACCATCGTCGGCATTCCACCGATGGAGGATTTCTACATGGGGGAGGCGAGCGTGAGGATTTTCTTGCCGATCTTCAAAATGAATTTTCCCGAGATCGTTGATATGGCACTTCCCGCCGAAGGGGTCTTTCACAACCTCGTGTTCGTTTCCATCCGAAAGCAGTATCCGTGGCAGGCATTCAAGGTGATGCACGGACTCTGGGGCATGGGGCAGATGATGTTCGCCAAATACATCGTCATCGTTGATGAGGATTGCGATGTGCAAAATACTTCGGAGGTTCTCTTCCGCTGGATGGCCAACACCGATCCGCAGCGCGACAGCGTGACGACAAAAAATCCGTGTGACAGTCTCGATCACGCTCCCACGGTGCCCAACATGGGGTCGCACATGGGATTTGACGCGACCCGGAAACTACCGGGTGAGGGCTACATGCGGGGGTGGCCCGATCTCGTGACGATGGATGGCGCCACCAAGGCGTGGGCAGATGGGTTCAGGGAGTGAGGGAGGAAGGTGAGGGGAAACCTGAAAGGTGAATGAGGGGAGATGAGAACTCGGAAATCAGTCCTCTAACTTCTTTCAGCCTTCAGCTTTCACCTTTCAAGTTTCTTCCCCGTCTGTCCCTGCTCTACTTCCCTGTAAGCACCCTGATGGCTAGTAGGAATTTTTTAGCTTTAGAGACCCGGTAGTTCTTTTGCAGGACATCATAGCGATCCTGATGCATCTGCAGCAGTAGATCGCGGTAGATGGCACTCATGAGCCGCGCGGGGCGCATGAGTCGGCGTTGATTCAGACTCATCGCTGACCATGCCAGTTCGGCTCTGGCAAAGTACGAATCGGCACGTTCTGCCTGATGGTTGAGCAGGTGAGTCATGGCGGATTCTTCCTGCGGCTTTCGCCTCTCAGCCCCATGCTTTCGACCTTCGACCTTCGTCCCTCGACTTTCCCCTTCTACTACAGTTGAGGGGAGTGAGTGTTCCAGGATCTCCCGTTCAGAAACTCCGAAGCGATCCAAATCCTCCAACGGGAGGTAGATTCGGTTCATGGCGGCGTCCTCGGCGACATCGCGCAGGATATTGGTGAGTTGCAGGGCCAGTCCGAGCTCCCCGGCGTAGCGTTCCACAGCATCTCCTTCTGCTCCGAAGATGGTCGCACTGAGTAGTCCCACGGCCGATGCGACCCTCCAGCAGTAACCCCGGAGTTCCTCAAAAGTCCTGTAGCGGATGGGGTGTCCTTCGGGGACGACATCCATCCTCATTCCCTGCACGATCTCCGAGAGAAGTCTTCGGTCAAGATGTCGTCGGCTGACCATCGTCGCAAAATCAACAGGAAGGATATGTTCGTTCCCTGATTCCAGAGCGGTCGTCCAGGCATCCAGGGAATACAGTCTCGTTTCCGTCGACTCCATGCCGCTATCGGCAAGATCATCGAGGGCTCGGCAGAAATCATGAAAGAGGAAGGCGTCCCTCCTCCGATCTGCGGGCAGGAGGATCAATGCCAACGCCAGATTGGAATGCCTTCGTCCGGCATACCCCGCAAGTCGCAGCGGGAGTGACATCCTGCTGGAAAGTGGATCGTTGAGCATGAAGGAGATGATGAAGGATGGAAAGATGAGAGCAACCGCAGAGGAATGTTCATCAAATAAAAAAATCGCGGCGTCACGAATTTGAAGTGAAATTGAAAAAAAATTGATCTAAAAAGAGGAGTATGAAAATAGCTGCTACCCAGCCGCAAAGTTGGAGCAAACAACGAAGGAAGTATAAAAAATATCTCCTTCTTGGCGGGCTGGTTGCGGGGATGCTCCTTAATCCCTTTGGCGCTTTTGCACAGGTGCTTTTTGTGAATGATCTTGTTGGAGGCAATATCTATTCGTACACAACGAGTGGAACCAGAAGCACCTTTGCAGCCGGTGTCGGAAATCCTGCGGCTCTTGTCTTTGACAGCGCTGGCGATCTGTATGAGTCAGATATCACGAGTGGCAACATTACCGAGTACAAGGCAAACGGTTTCACAAGCGTGATCGGCAACGTCGGGGAGGCCTTTGGAATGGCTTTTGATGGCGAGGGGAATCTCTTCGTATCCTCCCAGACAGGCGGTGACATCGTCAAATTTTCGACAAATGGGACGAGCAGTGTTTTTGCCTCCGGGCTCGGTTACCTTAGAGGATTGGCTTTTAACGGTGAGGGAGACCTTTTTGTGGCAGATGATATCGGTGGTGATATTTATGAGCTAACGCCGGGTGGGACGCGCAGCACCTTTGCGACAGGAATTGGTAATCCCTCAGGACTTGCCTTTAATAGTGAAGGAGATCTCTTTGTGGCGAGTGAAAATGGCAACATCTACTCCTACACGCCGGGAGGAATACGCAGCACCTTTGCCAGCGGCTTGAATGCACCGTGGGATCTGGCCTTCGACAGCGCAGGAAATCTCTTCGAATCGGATAATGGAAATGGCTATCCTGGAGGTGCAAACATTTACGAATATACGCCGGGTGGAGTGCAGAGCACCTTCGCGACAGGATTATATGATCCCAATGGGCTGGCGTTTCAAGGCCTGACGCTCCCCGTTCCGGAGCCATCAACATCTGCACTCCTTGGAATCGGGGCATTGGCTCTTGTTGTGACGGCCCGTGGTTTTAAGAAGTCCTGAGAAAGCCTGATTCCTTTACACTTTCCGCTCCGATGCGGATGGTAAGTAAAGCATGACGCTTCCCAATCAAATCACCATCGGCAGGATTTTGCTCATTCCGGTCTTTGTCGTGCTTGCGATCTATTATGGGAAGACAGCCGCTGCAGGTCATCCCGATGAGACGCTGCGAATTGCCACCATAGTGGTCTTTCTTGTTGCGGCGCTGAGCGACGGCATCGACGGGTGGCTGGCCAGGCGCTATCACCTCAAGTCCCGACTGGGTGCGATTCTCGATCCGATCGCCGACAAAGGACTGATGCTTACTGCCATCATCACCCTGAGCGTGACCAAGTGGCCGTATGAGTTGCCCGTTTGGTATCCCGTTCTCGTGATCGCCCGTGATGTCATCATCGTCACGGGTTGCGGTGTGCTCCGCCTCCTTAATGATCACCTGGAGGTGCGACCTTCCCTGTTGGGCAAGACTTCCACCTTTCTTCAAATGCTCACCGTTGCCGTTGTGATGCTGCAATGGAGCCACGCCGACGCAGTTGTCTGGATCTCGGGGATCGTCACCTTGTTGAGCGGCATTGGTTATCTTGCCGAAGGGACAAGCCAGCTTCATGATGGGGGGCACACCAGTCCGGAGCCTTTTCCCCCTTCCCACGAAACCAAATAATTTTTAATGAGACGCGTCGCCATAGTCGGTCGCCCCAATGTGGGCAAATCCTCCCTCTTCAACCGCCTCATGGGGCAACGGGTGGCCATTGTCCATGATCAGCCTGGAGTGACGAGGGATCGGCTTGCCGGTATCTGCAAGAAGGGGCCCGTTCCTTTTGAGATCATCGATACCGGTGGCATCGGTGATGCGCCTGACCCCGACTTTGCAGAGGCGACTCACACGGCGGCACAGGTGGCCATCGCAAGCGCGGATCTTTTGCTTTTTGTCGTTGATGGTCGCGCCGGACTGACTCCTTTGGATCGGGAACTGGCCGCGATGCTCCGCTCGGGAGGAAGGCAACTGATCCTGATCATTAACAAGATTGATCAGGAAATGCATGAGGGAATGTCCTCAGATTTCTTCGAACTCGGATTTGAGGAGGTCATGACAATCAGTGCGGCGCATGGACGCGGAACCCATGATCTGCTTGCGCTCATCGGCGAGAAGCTTGGAGGAACCAACGGGGAGGCGCTTCCCGAGGAAGCGTCCGCTCCACGGCTTGCGATCGTCGGGCGTCCGAATGTTGGCAAGTCCTCCCTGCTCAACCGACTGCTTGGCGAGGAACGAAGCATTGTCAGCAATATCGCGGGAACGACCCGTGATGCACTGGATGTAAAGTGCGAACTGGGAGGGAATCCTTATGTGCTCGTGGATACGGCGGGCCTGCGTCATCGCTCGCGTCCCGATACCTCGGTTGAGATTTTCAGCGCCATGCGCTCCGAGGAGTCGATCCGCCGTGCCGATGCCGGATTGCTTGTCATCGATGCCGAGAGCGGTGTCACAGCCCAGGATAAACGCATTGCAGGAATGCTCCAGGAGTCGAACAAGGCCTGCATCCTCCTCCTCAATAAATGGGATCTTGTCCACAAGGAGGATGGTGGCCGTGCCTCGCAGGGAGAACAGGCCGACGTGATCAGGCAAAATCTTTTCTTCCTGGATTACGCTCCGGTGGTTTGTATTTCGGCCAAGACAGGGCAGGGATTCAGCCGTATCTTCACCGCACTCGAAAGCGTGCGCAGCGAGGCCGAGACACGGATCGGAACCGGGGAATTGAATAGATTTTTCCAGAACTTGTTTGAAGTCCATCCGCCGCCGTCAAAATCGGGGAAAAGATTCAAGTTGCTCTACGCAACCCAGGTTATCCCCGAAGTACAGCGGCCCTTTGGACCTCCGGAGTTCCTCCTCTTCGTCAACGACGAGGATCTCATCACCGATTCCTACCGCGAGTATCTCTTCAACAGATTTCGCGAACGTTGGCCTTTCTCAGGGCTGCCGATCCGTCTGCGACTGCGTAGTCGCCAGTCTCGCGCCGTTCAGGATCGCAAAAAAGCCGGTGCCCGTGCAGCTCAGGGAGAAGAGGATTCACTCCAGATGATGTCGGCAACGGAAAAAGAAGTCAGCGTGGAGCCGCCGCGCAGACCTCGGAAGCCAAGTGTCCGACTCGGAGGCAAGGCACAGGGGGCCAAGAAGCCGCCTGAAAAGAATGCCCGCTTCAAGGCGTTGAAAAAACGTTCCGGAAAATCTAAGAGTCAGCTTCGGGCTCCCTCCAAAAATGCTTCAAAAAGTGGTGCCAAACCCGCCAAACGCTCTTCGCATCGTTGACACGGACAAACTTGGAATCTAAATAATCCAACATGAGCGAATCGAGCGAATTTTCCCTTCCGCAGGAACCGACCCCCAAGCAGGCAGAGTTTGAGAACGGTGTGGTCCGATGGGCCGTTGTTCTGCTTCCCGTAATCATCATCGGAAAAATCATGGGACTCCTCGTGATCGTCGCTATCCTGATTTCCTCAAACTGCAACATCCTCACCTGGATCGAGTGATTGGGGGCGGGGGAGGGGAAAGGGCAGAAAAAGCTGAAGGATGAACCAAGCCGGTGGGAACCGGCGCGGAAGACTGCCGAAGACAGCCCGAAGGTCGGCACGCTTTGCGGGAGCAAAGTGCCGTCAAACCTGAAAGCTGAAGGGTTTTACCACAAAGAGAAATCCAAGGGTGAGAAAGAGAGCGGAAAACAGGGGTGCGTTTCCATGTGCCTTTTCACCCTCCTCAGCTTTCACCTTTCAAGTTTCAGCTTTAATCCTTCCGTCCTTCCTCCTCACGGACACGGATGATCGTCTGAAGCAACCGGCGATGTTTCAAATTTCGGACGATGATGATCGACCGGATCGGGATGGCCGCCTAAATGGCCCCTCAGATGGGAAAGTGCCGCGCAGAGGCAGCCACCACTGATGATGATCACCCCGGCGATATAAACCCAGAGCAGTAGGAACATCATACTTCCCATGGTGCCGTAGATGGCACTGTAGTTGATGAGTTTCGGTACGATGTTGACGAAGCAGGCCTGTCCCACCTGCATCAAAATGGAGACAACGAGCGAGGGGAGCCAGATCTGAGAAAAGGTTGTCTTGTGACGCGGCGCCAGCATGTAGAGCGCAGTGAAGGAATAGAAGAGAACAGCAGTGCCACCGATGTAACGGCTCATATCGACGACAGCAAGCAGTCGTCCGAGATTGAGAGTGGGAAAAAAGAGCGCCATCCAAGTATCGAGTGCACGAAGGGCACGGACGATTCCCTGAAGCAGGGCTGGGACCACGGTGCCCACGATCAAGGTGCCGGACATGGCGACGATCATAACGAAATTTTTTACCGGCATCTGCCACCAGGCGAGACGGCGGGTTCCCCAAGCATGGTTGATCGAAAGTACCAGGGATTGGAAAAAACGCAGGGAGGCCCAGACGAGGATTGCGATGGATGCGATGCTGACACTGCCGCGCGCTTTTTCTAATCCGCTGACCATGCTCCAGAGAAGATCCTGCTGGGCACCCCCGATCGGAACAAAACGATGGAGGGTGATCAGTACACGATCCGGCGGAAGGATATAGGAACCAAGTGTCAGCAGGAGAGCCACAAGCGGCACGAGGGAGAAGAGGGCGTAGTAAGCGAAGGCCGCCGCACTCTGTTCGCCACCGATCCGGTTGTAGATCAGCACGGTTTCCCGAAGCAGGCACCAGACGGGAAGCAGAGCTTTTCTGAACATTCTTAGGCATCCAGCAAATGCGCCCTTCTGGGACGGTTCATCCTGAGGTGGAGCGGGAGTCTGCAAGTTGGCGAAGGTGGAGAGGGGTGAAAGTGGAAGAATGCCCCAGAGCCGTGACCGGTGCAATCCTGCCGCTGACTTTTCGGGCAGTCTCTAAAATAGCTTTTGACAGAAGAACAGGGACGAATCATTCTTCACATCCGCTTTTTCTCGGAAAGCATCGTTGCGCAGCCGCCCATTCACTATGCGGCCCGTGCTGCGGTTATGTTTTTTATGGAATTGCGGAAAACGGTCCCGGTGCCCACAGGCACTCTAAAGGCCGCTGTTCTTTAGATAATCTATTTGGTCGATCCCCGGATCGCGCTCTTCGGATCGCTGCCTTCGGATCGATACGCCCATGTAGCTCAGTTGGTAGAGCACGTCCTTGGTAAGGACGAGGTCACCGGTTCAATCCCGGTCATGGGCTCCAAAGAACAGAACGAAAAAATCACCAGAAAACAAAACAACCACCAGCAGAACCCACCCATATGGCTAAGGACGCATTCCAACGCAATAAAGATCACGTGAACATCGGTACGATCGGACACGTGGATCACGGCAAGACCACACTCACGGCAGCTATCACAACGGTGCTGGCCAAGACCGGAGGCGCCACCGCGCGCGCCTACGATCAGATCGACGCAGCCCCTGAAGAGAAGGCCCGTGGTATCACCATCTCCACCGCTCACGTCGAATACGAGAGCGCAACGCGCCACTACGCGCACGTTGACTGTCCGGGACACGCCGATTATGTGAAGAACANNAAGAACATGATCACCGGTGCCGCCCAGATGGACGGTGGTATCCTCGTCGTCAGCGCCGCTGACGGTCCGATGCCCCAGACCCGTGAGCACATCCTGCTCGCCCGTCAGGTTGGTGTTCCTTCCCTCGTCGTCTTCATGAACAAGGTTGACCTTGTTGATGATCCTGAACTTCTCGACCTCGTCGAGATGGAAGTCCGCGACCTCCTCTCCTCCTACGACTTCCCAGGTGATGAGATTCCCATCGTTCGTGGCAGCGCCAAGAAGGCTCTCGACGGCGACCCAGAAGGTGAGAAGCAGATCCTCGCCCTTATCGAGGCTGTTGATACCTACATCCCAATGCCAGAGCGTCCGAAGGATCTCCCATTCCTTCTCCCTGTTGAAGACGTGTTCAACATCGAAGGTCGTGGCACCGTGGCCACTGGCCGTGTTGAGCGTGGTATTCTCAAGAAGGGTGAAGAAGTTGAAATCGTTGGTCTCCGCGACACGCAGAAGACCACCGTCACCGACATCGAAATGTTCCGCAAGCTCCTCGACACCGCAGAAGCTGGCGACAACGTCGGTATTCTCCTCCGTGGTGTCAAGAAGGACGACATCGAGCGTGGCCAGGTCATCGCCAAGGTCGGTTCCATCAAGCCTCACAAGAAGTTCAAGGCCGAAGTCTATGTGCTGAGCAAGGAAGAAGGCGGTCGTCATACCCCGTTCTTCGCAAACTACCGTCCTCAGTTCTACTTCCGCACGACCGACGTGACCGGAACCGTCAGCCTCCCAGAGGGTGTCGAAATGGTCATGCCTGGTGACAACGTCGCCATCGAAGTCGAGCTGGGTAGCCCGATCGCCATGGAAAAGACCATCCGCTTCGCTATCCGTGAAGGTGGACGCACCGTCGGTGCGGGTCGTGTTTCCGAAATCCTCGACTAATACACTAGCGCCTAGGCCAGTAGCTCAATTGGTAGAGTAGCGGTCTCCAAAACCGTTTGTTGGGGGTTCGAGTCCCTCCTGGCCTGCTCTGCATCCTTCGTCTTTTCACTATTTTCTCCATGAGTAATAAAGTCTCCACCTACTTCGGTGAAGTCCGCGCGGAATTGACGAAGGTGCAGTGGCCTTGGGATGACAGTGAGCGCGGTTTCAAAAAATACAAGGAGCTCTGGGATTCCACCCTGGTTGTCATTATCGCCATGCTGCTTGTCGGCGGGTATATCTCCTTTTTCGATTTCATCACCATCAATGTGGTTGGGTATTTGACCCACCCCTAGCAGTTACGGCTTTTTAGCAACTCCAATATGGCACTCGCTCCCAAAGATCAGTGGTTCGTCGTTCATGTCCTTTCCGGATTTGAACAGAAAGTCCACGACAATATCGTCAAGCGCATCAAGTCCGAAGAGCTTGGCGACCTCGTGTATGAGGTGCTCATACCGACCGAGCGTGTGCAGGAGATCAAGCGCGGGAAAAAAACCGAAACGACCCGCAAGTTTTTCCCAGGTTACATTATCGTCAACATGCATCTCCTCGATGAGAACAACGAGTTGATCGACAAGACTTGGTACTTCATCAAGGACACCAACGGCGTCATCGGATTTGCTGGCACGAAGGATAAGCCCATCCCGATGCGCAAAAAAGAAGTCGATGGAATGCTCGCGCAGATGAAAGAACGCGAAGACACCGTCACCTCCAAGATCACCTACGAAGTCGGCGACAAGGTGAAAGTTTCCGATGGCCCCTTCCAAAACCAGCAGGGAATCGTCGAGGAGGTCGATCCAGAACGCGGAAAACTCCGTGTCTCGGTCAGCATCTTCGGTCGTGATACGCCGGTGGAGTTGGAGTACTGGCAGGTCGAAAAAGCCTAGTGACTGGGGCTTTTGTCCCTGAACTTTGTTCTCATCCCTTGCGCTATTTTCATATAGCGCATCGGTCTTTGGGCCTTGTTCAGAGATAAAATACCAGCGTCACTATTTGAGCGGTAACTTTTGGCGAATAGCAGCATTGGGCTGCGGTTGCCGTAGGAGCCACTACTGCATTCGCTCACGACGCATTGAACTCGGGCGTGCCCACGCCGCTCGCCCCTGACGGGGCTGCCTTTGGCAGTCCAACCTGCTCCCGCCAGTCGCAGGTTTGCTCTTCATCCAAAATCATCACCCCAAAGGGGGGGGATTCTCTGGGCACTCCTTTGTGGTTAGTTTGAGTTTTGTGTCGGCTGTATAGAGGTCTGATAAAGGAGATATTTTTTCTTTGAGAACTGAGTTCGCATCTCGAGAGCAAAACAGGATTGTCCCCCGTTGGGGGTGTGGTAGTTTCAAGAGGTGATCGCACAAGAAGAGATTCGAAAAATGACTTTCCCTGAGAAGTTTGCGCTTCTTGAAACGGTGTGGTCAGAGATCGCGGTTGCACCGGATCAAGTAGAGGTGCCGCAATGGCACAAGAATATCCTTGATCAGAGAGAGCTTGCCCTCCAGGAAGGAGGAGTCACTGTTCTCGAATGGGAGGAGGCCAAAAAGCAGATTGATCAGGCCATTCGATGATAATCAGCATCCTGGATGCTGCGCGAAACGACCTGATAGAGGGTTTTCATTTTTACGAAGAGAAGGAGTCTGGATTGGGAGATTATTTCCTTTCGAGCCTTTATGCGGATATTGAAGGTTTGAAGATATATTTCGGAATTCATCCAAAGGCTTATAAAAGTTTTCATCGTGTGCTTGCCCATCGATTTCCCTTTGCCATTTATTACACATGGGATGCCGAAACTGTTTTGATACGTGCCGTGGTCGATTGTCGGCGAAAACCTTCCTGGATTCGCAAGCATGTGAAAAATGTTTAACTGCATTCTGGAGTGAATCTTGGGGGAGAGAGGATCAATAGCTCGGTCATGAAGAGTTCGGCATGGGTGCTCTACGAGAATTGGGTGGTGCTGGGGATGCTCTGGCTGGTTTGCTGCCTGAACTATGCCGATCGTCAGGCAATTAGCAGTCTGTTCCCGCTATTGGAACGGGATTTCGGCTTCACGAAGGCGGAGTTGGGGCTGATCGGGAGTGCCTTCATGTGGGTGTATGCTTTTTCCTCCCCCTTCTTGGGATTCGCGGGTGATCGGCGTTCTCGGAAGGGATTGATCGTGGCCGGATGTTTGCTGTGGAGTCTGATGACCGGCATTACCGGATTCTGCGCTAGTCTCTGGCAGTTTGTGGCTGCCCGTTCGCTGATTGGACTCGGTGAGTCGGTCTATTTTCCTTCGGCGACTTCCATCCTGAGCGATTATCATACGCGCACCCGCTCCACGGCGCTCTCTTTTCATCAATCAGCGGTCTATCTTGGAACGATCGCCGGGGGATGGATCGCTGCCGTGATTGCCGATCATTGGGGTTGGCAGTTGGCCTTTTACGGGTTCGGAGGGGTGGGTGTTCTTGTTGCCCTGATGCTTGTTCTCGGCCTTCGTGAGCCGGTACGTGATCCGGGTATTGAACCGCACAAAGAAATAGGGATGCGGGAAACGTTCCGGCATCTCCTGAAAATACCCGGCGTGTTGCGGCTCATGGTGGCCTTTGCCTGTGCCAACGGTGTCGGAGCAATCTTTCTTGTCTGGGCGCCGACTTTTCTCTTTGAAAAATTTCATCTTGGTCTCGTAACGGCGGNNATCCAGTTGGCAAGTGCGGCCAGCGCTCCTCTCTCCGGGTTACTTGCAGATCGACTTTCACGCGATTTCAGAGGAGCTCACATGCTGATCCAGGCGGTGGCCCTTGTGATCGGAAGTTTCTGTGTCATGGCTGTCGGCCATGCTCAGACGATGAGTCTGCTGATCGGAGCAATGTTCTGTTTCGGATTCTGCAAGGGAGCCTATGACGGCGGAATCTTTGCCTCTGTCTTCGATCTTGTTCCTCCGGGGGAACGGGCCTCCGCGGCGGGTCTCATGAATATGCTCGGATGGGGAGGTGGGGCCTTGGGGCCGCTCGCCATTGGGTTGGTCTCCTCCTACGGTCATGGAACTCCGATGGAACGGATGAGCGCGGGGATCAGTTGGAGTGGCGCGGCGTATCTCATGGCGGCGGGGCTGATTCTGTCGGCTCTTCGTTTTAAATACAGGAAGCGCTGATGAAATCAGCGCTTCCAGAGGGTGTCGTGATGATATTAATCCACTGATGACATTGAAGAAGCTGCGGCTTCCCGCTATGAATTGACGGAATGTTGCATTTCCTAGGAAGGCAGACTCTCCAGATTGTGGTTGGATTCGGTGACTTCGCGTTATTTACCGGGAGGTCATTCCGTTCCGTGCTCCATTCCAAGCGGCTCGGATACCGTGTGGTCCGATCCCTCCATGAACAGGGAACGGTCTGTTTGCCCGTGATTCTGATTGTGGGAATGTTCACCGGACTCGTGCTTGGATTGCAGGGCTATCATGTGCTGAGCCGCTTCGGTTCCGAGGGACTCCTGGGGGCGCTCGTCTCACTCAGTCTGGTTAGGGAAATGGCGCCTGTACTGGCTGCATTGATGCTGATCGGGCAGGCCGGTTCCGCGCTCGCCGCCGAGCTCGGTATGCAGCGCAATACCGAACAAATCGTGGCCTTGGAGACGATGGGGGTGAGCAGTCATGGATATCTTGTGACTCCCCGCCTGATTGCTTCCTTGTTCACTTTTCCCGCACAGACCGCCTTGTTTGTGATCGTCGGTCTCTGGGGCGGCGCCCTTTCCGGTTCCACGCTCCTTGGTGTTGACTCGGGGGTTTACTGGTCTTCTGTGGAGCACGCCGTGGAAGCCAGGGATCTCAGGGAATGCTTTGTGAAGGCGGCGCTCTTCGGATTGATGGCTATCAGCATTTGCGCCTGGCAGGGATTCCATGCGGACCGATCCAGTTCTGGGTCGGGTGCCCGAAGTGTCGGTGCCGCCACGACGAGGGCGGTTGTCTATTCCAGCATCACCGTCCTGATCGCGGACTATGTCATCACTTCGTTTTTTGTCTGACCATGGGCGATTCAAAACATCCCTTTATTCTTCAGGTTGAAGGTCTCTGGAAGAGCTTCGACGGACGCTCCATTCTGAAGGGCATCGATCTTGGAGTCCCCTCCGGAAGCCTCTTTACCGTACTCGGGCCCAGCGGTGCGGGAAAATCGGTGTTCCTGAAATGCCTGGCGGGGATCCTCATCCCCGATGCCGGACGTATCAGCTTCGATGGTCGCCCGTTCGGCACGGAAGACGCGGAGGTGCGGGCGGAATTTCGCAAGAGGTGCAGTGTGCTTTTCCAAAGCAACGCACTCTTCGATTCCCTAACGGCTTTGGAGAATGTGGCTCTGCCCTTGGAACAGACAACAAATCTTGATAAGAAGGAGATTCGGAGGCGCAGTCTCGAAGCTTTACAGCAGCTTGAAATGGACGAATTTTACAATCAATATCCCGGTCAGCTTTCCGGCGGAATGCAGAAGCGTCTCGCTCTGGCACGGGCTATCGTGACCCGGCCCGAGCTGGTGCTTTTCGACGAACCGACCGCCGGCCTAGACCCGCTCCGACGGAACGCTGTTTTCACCATGATCGCAAAATATCAGCGCCTGTTTCACTTCACGGCACTCGTCGTGACCCATGATCTTCCCGAGGCATTGGTCGCTAGTGACCGCGTCGCTCTCTTGAATCAGGGTCAAATTTGCTTCGAGGGAACACCGGAGGAATTCTCTGTTTCAACGCATCCCGTCGTTTCCGGATTCCGCGATAGTGCCGATGAGCTGGGCAAAGCGGTCGCTGCCATCCGCAGCGAAGCTCTTACATCATGATTTCGTTATGAAAAATACCAAATTGGAACTCTCCGTCGGAATTTTTGTGCTGCTGGGTTTGGCGGCGATTGCCTACCTGACGATCAAATTCGGAATGGGGTCACTGATGGGGGGTGACACCTACATGATTGAAACCCGTTTCGCCAATGCAGGCGGGGTGCACCCGGGTTGCAGTGTGCTCATGTCGGGCGTTACTGTCGGACGGGTGGAAGGGGTACGGATGGATCCCTCCGATTACAGTGCCATTGTCACCCTTCGGCTCACTTCCGGTCTGCATCTTCCGACGGATTCCATGGCCTCGGTCAAAACGTCCGGTCTGATCGGCGACAAGTACATCGCCCTCTCTCCTGGCGCGGATGATGCTTTCCTGAAACCTGGAGCCCGAATCACCATGACGGAATCCGCAGTTGACCTTGAGTCGCTGATCGGGAAAATGGCGTTTGGTTCTGTTGACAAAGAGAAGGAAAATCAAGACAAAGGCACTACAAACGCTCCATGAATTCCCGTCCACTGCTACTCCTGATGCTTCTGGGTTCGTTGGTTACGATCCCAAGGGCGATCTGTTCCCCGACCGAGGAGGCTGATAATCGGCTGAAAAAAGCGGTCGGTGAGGTGGTCACCATCGCGGCCCATGCCCCCGATCGCAAGACGCTTTCCGAACAGGTGAAGCCGGTTCTTGAGGGAATCCTCAGTTTTGAAACAATGACCCGCCGTGCAATAGGCCCTGGATGGCGTCAGTTCACCCCGGCCCAGCAACAGGAAGCTACGGGGCTTTTCACCACCCTGATCATCAGAACCTATACCGCAAAGTTTACTCCTGGCGAACTGCCGGTCGAGACATTCAAGACGGCCTCCACTCCCTCCCCAGGCCGCGTCGAGGTACCCACGACCAGTTCCTACAATGGGAGCAGTTACGATGTCGTGTATCGTCTGGAGGAGTCTGAAGGCTGGAAGATCACCGATGTGGTGATCGAGGGAGTCAGCATGATTGCCAATTACAGGACTCAATTTGACGCAGAATTCACACAGGGTGGAGCAAACGCCGTTATCAAGGCATTGAACCACTCACTTTCCTCATCCCAATGAACGCACGCACATCCATCCTGACCGCCTTGCTTGCCGGGGTTGTCTTTCTTCTGTCGATCAACTTCACTCCGTGTTATGGGGGGCAGCGATCCGTTGGGGCCGCGGATGGTGACATTGACGAATACAGCCATGCAGCCTCCATTGCCGATCCCATTGAGCCGGTGAACCGCGGCACGTTCTGGTTGAATCACCAGCTGTACAGGTACATTCTGAAACCGCTTTCGAAAGCCTACGACGCCGTGCTGCCATCGCCCGTGAGGAGAGGTATCTTCAATGCCTTCGACAACGTTGAATACCCCGACCGTGTGGTGAACGATGTGCTCCAGTGGAAACTTAAACGAGCCGGGTATGAGTCAGAGAAATTCGTCCTCAACACCGTTGCGGGGGTTGGGGGGATCTTCAAGGTTTCGGATCATATCCCTTCATTGGTCGATCTTCCCCGTCCCGATACCGGACAGACTTTTGGCAAGTGGGGTATCGGTCACGGGGCTTATGTTGTCCTTCCGGTATTCGGCCCCAAGAGTGTGCGCGATACCGTCGGTTTTGCCGGAGATATTGCCCTGAATCCGCTCTTCTGGCTCGCCTTCTGGTTTCCGTCGACCGCGTGGCTGCCTGCGGTTTCTGCCACCGATTCGGCACGCACGCTGCATGACAAACTTAAAGCCTACGATGCGACCACGGCCAACACTCTTGATCGCTACCTTGCGATTCGTAGCGCCTATGTCCAGAACCGGCAGCAGGCGGTGTCGAAATAAATCATTCTCAGAAGACTTCTATTCTTTCACCGAGCAGAGCTGTTCCATCTCCGAGGAGGTCGAGGAGCGGGTTTGAAGAGAATAGAGGTAGTGGTCGGAAGGGGGAATTGACCCTGTGTTTGCAAGCAGTCCGGGATTTTCTAGCCGTGAAAAGAGCATCCGGTGAATGCGGCTTAACGGAACCGCTTTGATCCCGAAACCACCTGGTACATTGCTCGACCAGTAGCTGAGGTAGGGGATGCCTCCACGGGATTCGGTTCCAATAAAGATCACCGAGTGACCGTGCTCACTGGAACCGATGGAGTCGGTCCACCAAATTTTCAGGAAATCACCGGGTCGTGCCTGAGCCAGATCGGAGAAGTTTTCACCGAGGTTCAGTTCCGCAAAGAGACGTGCTGTGCCGGGTCCGTTGGCATTCCAGCGGCCCCAGATTCCTGTGCCATCGGGTTGTCCCTTGGGCAGAAGTGCCTCCAAGGTTGATGGAGGAAGCGAGATCCTGTGCTCTGACTGTAGACTCGCAATGACTTTGAGAAAAACAAGGTAGGTGGCCCCGGAACAGTAACTGGGTATGGCATGGAAAGCATCAACCGCCAAAGTCTCCTCATGAAGCTGGACTGCATTTCTGAGTGCCCCTGTCGCCGTCGATCCGGCGGAGTAACCACCACCGGTTGGCATTGTTCTCATGGTGTTAAGAACGAGTTGATTCAGAGAGGGCGTAGTGTTCTCTTGGGATCTGGCTGGGAGAGTTATCAGACCTCCAAGCAGCAGGATCAACAAAGGCACCATTTTTGAACACATCACCTGAGAGCATCGACGAAACGGCGGTCTCCGCAAGCGGCAAGAAGAGGATAGTCCTCTTAACTGCATTCATTTTTATTGTGGTGCTTGTCGCATGCTGGTTCTGGAAACGACCGATCAGTGGCGTGGGAGGTTTTCCGATGCCGGGAGAACTCGTGGTTGAGGTGCCGCAGTTTTTTCAAGGGGATCCCTGCTGGAATAGTGATCGTCTTGGTGCTACTCTTGGAACGCTCGGAGGGGAAGGGTGCGCGATCGCCTCAGCATCGATGGTGCTCGGCTTCTACGGGATGGATGTTGATCCCCAGAGGTTGAATCAGTATCTGAGCGATCACCATGGCTATGAGGGGGTGGGATGGCTCCGTTGGGAATCAGCGGCTGATTACACGCCGGGTGTGGTGGAGAAAGCCTATGAGGATATTCCTTCCTACGGGCTCATCGACTGGAATCTATTTCGCGGAAATCCAGTCATTGTCCGCATCAGAAGGTTGGACGGCATCACCCACTTTGTGGTGATTGTCGGCAAGCGTGGGTTTGATTACCTGATTCGTGATCCTGCGGGATGGGCGAATCCCGTCAACGGGGGAAAAATCACCCCGTTTGCCAGGCTTGGGGTTCCGGCAGAAGCATTGCGTTACTACCGCAGGCTTGATTGAGACGCGCCGCAGTAGCAACACTTCACCATGTCCAAGGTCATCATCTCCTCACTCTACGATTCGGACACCTTCAAGATGGCCTGTCGTCAGTTTGACCAGGCGGCGGATGCGATCAGCCTTCCTGAGGAGATTAGGGATCGGACCAAGTATCCCCGGCGCTGTGTGGCTGTCGCGGTTCCCGTCAAGATGGACGATGGCAGTGTGAATCTCTTTGAGGGGTATCGCGTGCAGCACAATCTCTCGATGGGGCCTTCGAAAGGAGGCATCCGTTTCCATCAGAGTGTGACCATCGGCGAGGTGGCGGCGCTTGCCATGTGGATGAGTTGGAAGTGCTCCCTGGCGGGACTTCCCTACGGTGGGGCGAAAGGAGGCGTCATCGTGAATCCCTCCCATCTCTCCCCGGGTGAACTTGAGCGCCTTTCCCGCCGTTACATGCAGGAACTGATCCCCTTCATTGGCCCTCAGATCGATGTGCCAGCCCCTGACATGGGAACCAACGAGCAGATCATGGGCTGGATGATGGACACCTACTCCAGTCACTTCGGGTACAATACCCCGGCCATCGTCACGGGCAAGCCGCTCCTGCTTGGCGGATCGGAAGGTCGCCGGGAGGCAACCGGTGCCGGTGTGGCCTATCTGACAAAGAGTTATCTGGAGGATCT
>DKEN01000038.1:0-6174 GCA_002452515.1 Spartobacteria bacterium UBA6821
CTGATGAGCCAAGGCAAGGGGATCCGGTTCCTTTGCCCGAGCTTCCAACCACACACCAAATGCTGACGCCCCCTCGTTTAAGCAGTTTGATCGTTGCCCAGGCAGTTCTTCTTACCCCTGCCTTTGGGGCACTTGCGACCCTCGGGGATAGTATGGAACTCTACAAGGACCCGAAAGCACCGGTGGAAAAGCGGGTGGAGGATTTGCTCGGACGGCTCACAGCCGCGGAGAAGCTGGAGATGCTCAGCGGAGAGGGGTTCGACTTGAGGGCGAACCAACGCTTGGGGATACCCTCCTTTTTGATGAGCGATGCCAGTATGGGGGTGAGGGGAGTCGGTAAATCAACCGCTTATGCCAACGGCATCGGGTTGGCTGCCACCTGGGACGGCGATCTTGCCGAGCAAATCGGTGTCTCTCTTGGGCGGGACGCCCGGGCGCGAGGGGTGAACTTCTTGCTTGGCCCTGGAATGAACCTGTACCGCTCACCCTGTTGCGGGCGTAATTTTGAGTATCTCGGGGAAGATCCGATTCTTGCGGGAGAGATGGCGGCGCGTTTCATCCAAGGTGTTCAGAGTCAGGGGGTCTGCGCCACGGCAAAGCACTTTGTGGCCAACGAGCAGGAGGTGGAGCGGCATCTACTCAGCTCCAATGTCGATGAACGAACCCTTCGCGAACTCTACTTGAAGCCGTTTGAGATTGTCGTCGGGAAGGGAGTGCTCGCCGTCATGAGTTCCTACAATCTGATCAACGGGATTCACGCCTCCCAGAATGAGTGGCTCTTAAATCAGGTGCTGAAAAAAGAATGGGGATTTAAGGGCGTCGTCATGTCGGACTGGGACTCATGCTATGATGCTCTGGGAATGGCCAACGCCGGGCTCGATATCGAGATGCCGGATGGGAAGCTCTTCAATGCCAATAATCTCGTGCCGCTGATCGAAAGCGGGAAAATATCCCAAGCTACCATTGACGACAAAGTGCGCAGGCAACTTCGCGTGGCCTTTACGCTGGGGTGGTTTGACCGCCCTCAAAAGGATCCCTCCATTCCGCTGGATGATCCGACAAGCGATGAGATGGCGCTCCGGGGGGCTCGCGAATCGATCACGCTCCTCAAGAATGAGCACCAGCTTCTGCCGCTTGATCCCGCGAAGGTGAAGAAGGTGGTACTCCTGGGACACAATGCCGATCCGGCAGTCATCGGAGGGGGCGGCAGTGCGCTTGTCGAGCCGTTTCACGCTATCAGCGTTGACGAGGGCCTTCGCTCGGCGCTGCCAGATGCAACAATCATTCGCATCCCCTGGAAGCGCGTGGTGGACCGCAAGGGAGCCAACGTTCCCGAGGCACTCGATGCCAATGGAGCGGAAGGCTCACCCGCTATTCCTGCTCAATATGTGGATGCGGTGAAATCTGCCGATCTGGTGGTTGTCTGCACGGGCTTTCGACAGACGCCGGATTTTAAGTATCACGATGCCGACCCGAGCCAGTTTGATGAGGAAGGTGAGGCAGGGGATCGCCCCTATCAACTACCGCCGGGGCAGGAAGAGACGATCTTGGCAGCGGCTAAGTTGAATCCCAAGACCGTGGTGATCCTCAATGCAGGCGGGAGTGTGGCAACAGCAAACTGGATCACTCAGATCGGCACCCTCCTCCATGCCTACTACCCCGGGCAAAACGGAGGGAAAGCCATGGCCGAAATCTTGCTCGGGAAGGTGAATCCTTCAGGAAAACTTCCCTTCTCCTGGGAAAAGAAATGGGAGGATTCTGCCGCCTATGGCAATTACCCAGACTGCCAGACCAAGCCATACCACAACACTTATAAGGAAGGGGTTTTTCTGGGCTATCGGTGGTTTGACAAAAAGGGGATTGCGCCGCTCTTCCCCTTCGGGTTCGGCTTGAGTTNNCGACCATCAAGAATGTCGGGACCCGCTCCGGCGCGGAAGTGGCGCAGCTTTACATTGCTCCTCCTGAAGGAGGGGTGCCTCGTCCGCTCCGTGAGCTGAAGGGATTTACAAGAACGGAACTGGAGCCCGGTGAAAGCAAACAAGTCACCATTTCCTTCAATCGCAAGGATCTCGCCACTTGGGATCCGAAAACAAAACAATGGAAGGTAACACCCGGTACCTACGAAGTGCTTGTCGGCTCTTCCTCGGCGGATCTGCCCTTGAGCACCTCCCTCGTGATTTCCAAAAAGGGTTCAANNCCTTCGTCCTTCGTCCTAAAGCCTTCGACTTCCCTACCTTCCTACCTCCCTTTTTCAGCTCTCAACTCTCCAAAGCGGCGTGGAGAAAATGTTAGTCTGAACGTCGGATTCTGCTACTTTCTGGCTCATGCGTCCTACCCCCCTCGCCCTATTTTCCCTGATCCCTTTGATCGGCCTGATGATGCCATCAGCTCCCGCAAGTGACACCGGAACGAACGCTCCCATCGACAGGCAGGCGCTGGTGAGTCGCCATGATGTGACCATGCACGAGGCCGACCCGATGGGAACGCTGGCTGTCGGCAACGGGGACATTGCGTTCAATGTCGACGTCACCGGCCTGCAGAGTTTCCCGGAGTATTACGACAAGACACTGCCACTCGGCATCCTGAGCGACTGGGGATGGCACCACTTTCCCAATCCCGAAGGGTATACTTTGGAAAAGTACCCGATGAAGACTATCCCAAAGAATGGGCGCAAATTTGTCTACCCCACCTCGGGGACGAACCATCCTTCGCCGGAGGCGGCTTACCTCAGGAGCAATCCACAACGTATCGGCTTGGGTCGGATCGGCCTGGAAATGACGCACGCTGACGGAACGCCCGTGACTCTTTCCGACATCAAGGGGATCGACCAGCATCTCGACCTCTGGGGAGGGATTCTCACCAGCTCTTTCACAGTCGATGGGATTCCCGTGAAGGTCCTTACCGTCTCGCATCCCGATAAGGATGAGCTTGCCGCTTCGGTGGAGTCTCCCTTGGTCTCCGCAGGTCATCTCAAGATACGGATCGCCTTTCCCTATGCATCGCATAGTTTCGGCCCGGACTATCAGGACTGGACACATCCGGAGCTCCACAAGACCGTGATGAAGCTGCGCGGACAGGACGGCGCTGATTTCTCACGCACGCTGGATGACACCCACTATGCTGTACGGATGAAGTGGTCGGATGGTGCCACGCTCTCGAAGACAGCCCCTCACAACTATCTCCTGACGGGGAAGGGGGATCGTCTGGATGTCTCCGCCTGGTTTTCCCCGGAGAAGATCACCGCTGAGGCCGATGGCATTGATGCCGTCACCACGGCATCGCGTGACCACTGGAAGGACTACTGGACAAAGGGAGGAGTGCTCGATCTTTCCGGCAACTCAGATCCGCGTGCGGCCGAACTGGAGCGCAGGATTGTCCTCTCCCAATATCTGATGGCGGTGAACGACGCCGGTTCCCACCCGCCGGAGGAGACGGGGTTGGGTGCGAATTCCTGGTTCGGGAAATTCCACATGGAGATGTACTGGTGGCACGCCGCCCACTGGGCGCTCTGGGGTCATCCGGAACTGCTCGAGAAAAGTCTCTCCCAACTTAAGAAGATGATGCCTCCAGGAGAGGCGATGGCTGCCAGGGAGGGATGCCATGGTGTGAAATGGTCCAAGATGACGGATCCTTCCGGCGAGGAGAGTCCTTCAGGTGTAGGTCCGGTGCTCGTCTGGCAGCAGCCCCCCCCGATCTTCCTCGCGGAGCTTGTCTGGCGCGCCCGCAAGGATCAGGCGACCCTCGAAAAATATAAAGATATTGTCTTCAAGACGGCGGACTACATGGCCGACTTCGTGGATTACGATCCGGTAAGGAAGGCCTATGTTCTCGGTCCCGGAGTCAGTTCGGCGGATGAGAAGCATACCGATGTGGAGCACAACCTCAACCCGACGATGGAGTTGGGCTACTGGAAATGGGCCCTGCAGATCGCCCAGGAGTGGCGTCTGCGTCTCGGGCTGCCACGCAAGGAAGCTTGGGACAAGGTGATCAACGGGCTTTCGCCCCTGACAGCCCGTGACGGTGTCTATCCTGCTCTGGAGCTCCCCGAGGAGCACAAACCTTCGGTGATGACGACCTTCCTGCTCGGAGCGCTTCCAGGTCCCGGGGTTGATCGAGAAGTGATGAGGAATACCCTGCATGCCGTTAACACCACCAATGCGCTTCAGACGAATGTCACTTGGGGAACCGGGATGATGGCCATGTGTGCCGCCCGTCTCGATGAACCGGAGCGCGCGGTGAGCATCCTCGTTGCGCCTTATGAAACGAATCCCTTCCGACCCAACGGCCAGGCGGTGCGTCGTCCCGAGCAGACGCCGATGTATCTTCCGGCCAATGGAAGCTGGCTCACCGCTGCTGCCATGATGGCCGCAGGGTGGGACGGAAATACGAATAACGCCCCCGGATTCCCGAAATCGTGGAAGGTTCGCTCGGAAGGACTTCTGCCGCTTCCATAATGCGGTACTTTCCTAGCGGCCCAAGAAATGATCAGGATTTAGAGTTCAGCGCCAGAGCTTGAACCTGGAGAAGTGGAATGGTGAAGTAATCAACAAGCGATTACCTCACCACGCCAGCAACTATGTTTATTAACGAGGGATAGAATCCGTCGTTGTCTTGGCAATAGGGGTCACGGCAATGGTCGCTAGGGAACCATTGTTGTCAGTGGCAGTAATGGTGATAGTGGCGGGGCCAGTGACAGTAGGCAGGGTGCTATTCCCCTGAATCGGGTTAAACTCTTCCGTCGCAGAAACCCCGTTCACAGTAATTTTTATAGTGGTTCCTTCTCGGGCATAAATTACAGAGGCCACGCTGTTGGAAGGGACATTGTAAAAAGCTGGCGTGGAGTAATTCGCAGAAATTATTGAGACATAGGGAGCGGGAGCTGCAGGGGCGGCTGAGGATGGGCGCGCAGAAAAAGCGAGCGTTGCTGCAACCAGAGAGAGGGTGCTGAGATGTGCTTTTGATGTCATAAGGGTGTCTTTGTTGAAATGATTACTAGGCGATTCCCTATTTGCATATTCGTTCCGGCTGCGCAAATAAAAACTCCACGGCGCGGGATTCGGACCAGTATTCATGGCCCTGGATGGGAAAGCCCAGGTGGCCGCCACTCGTCGGAAGTTCCAGGTGGAGATGGGAATTAGCCTTGGCTTCGTCCCTCGGAAAACACTCGGGACCGAGGAAGGGATCGTTGAGCGCATTGACGAGCAGGGTCGGCACAGTGATGCCGGAAAGGGAGGGTTTGCTGCTGGCTCTTGCCCAATAATCCTCAGCGCTGCGAAAACCGTTCAAGGGAGCGGTGTAGGTGCCGTCGAATTCACGGAAGGTGCGCATCTGATCGAGTCCCTCCGTGGAGACCGATCCAGGAAACGCTGTGGCCTTCTCCCTGATTTTTCGCCGGAGATCCCGGAGAAAATGGTTCATGTAGATGCGGTTGATGCGACTCTCCAAGGCCCGGGCACTGGAGGCGAGATCGCACGGTACCGAGAAGGCCACGGCTCCCCGGATGCGTGGATGAATCGATGCGCCCAGATCGCCGAGATACTTTAGGGTGATGTTACCACCGATGCTGAAGCCGATCAGGGCGATGCTTTTGTACTCTCCGGCTGAGTGACTGATGACGCTTTGCAGGTCTTCCCAGGAACCACTGTGGTAGGTGCGCAGGAGGCGGTTCTGCTCCCCGCTGCATCCTCGCAGATTCCAGGCGAGCGTATCCCATCCGGCACGATGGAAGGCGGCGGCCATTCCCTGAATGGAAGCATTGCTGGAATTCCCCTCAAGACCGTGCGTGATGATGACGAGCGACTCCGAGTGATGATCGCGGTTCCAATCCAGATCGAGAAAATCTCTATCTGAGGTCTCAATGCGTTCCCTTTCGCGTGTGATTCGCGGAACCCGCCGGAAAAGAGCAGGCAGGATGGTCTGCAAATGCCCGTCCGCACCTCCAAATCCCAGCCCAAGATAGTTGGGAGGTTTGTAGGAAGAGGAGGTAAGAAGAGGCATAAGGGATAACGCTGTAGTAGCTCTAGAGTCTGATTCTGGACGCTCAAGTTGAAAAGATCACCATCAGGGATCGCCTGCTTCTCCCAACGCAGTTATCCGCCAACAATCACCAGCCTAGTTCCGAACGAATTCGGCGATGCGCTCAACGGCTATCTTAATCTGATCGAGTGCCGCCGC
>DKEN01000038.1:6219-6384 GCA_002452515.1 Spartobacteria bacterium UBA6821
ACGGAATGCCCGCGTCATTGAGCGAGGAGACGATGAAATTGCGCCGCAGACGGTACTCCTCGCGCATCCGTTCCATGCTGCGCTGACCCCGTTCCAGGGCCTCAATGGCAGCTTCCTGGGCCATGGTGGAGGCACACATGATGGAGTATTGATGGATCTTCATCA
>DKEN01000077.1:0-15604 GCA_002452515.1 Spartobacteria bacterium UBA6821
CGTTCAAATCATCGGCCCGGTCATTGATGCCGAGTTCAACATTAAAGAAGGCGAACTGCCAAAGATCTACGAAGCTCTTGAGGTGGATTTCACCGTTGAAGGGAAGGCGTCCAAAGTGACGCTGGAAGTACAGCAGCATCTGGGAGAAGGCTGGGTTCGTGCGATTGCAATGTCCTCAACAGAGGGTCTGAAACGCGGCATTCCCGTTCGTGCTCTTGGTCGTCCAATCTCCGTGCCTGTTGGAGAGGGAGTTCTCGGGCGCATCTTCAACGTTCTTGGCGAGCCCTGCGACGAAGGTGCCCCTGTCACAGCCGACAAAATTCTCCCGATTCATCGCAATGCCCCTCCATTAGTCGATCAGGACACCAAGGCCCAGGTTCTTGAAACCGGCATCAAGGTCATNNGTACCCGTGAAGGAAATGATCTCTATCATGAAATGATCGAATCCGGCGTTATTGCTGTGAAAAAGGATGAAAAAGGTCACCCAATCCTGGATGCCAAGGGACATTTCATCATTGAAAAAGGTTCCAAGGTCGGACTCGTCTACGGCCAGATGAACGAGCCTCCAGGGGCCCGTCTGCGCGTTGCCCTCACGGCTCTGACCATGGCGGAATATTTCCGTGATGAGAAGAACCAGGATGTGCTGCTCTTCATCGACAATATCTTCCGCTTTTCCCAGGCAGGTTCCGAAGTTTCCGCCCTCCTCGGGCGTACGCCGAGTGCTGTCGGGTATCAACCGACACTCGCCGCGGAGATGGGAAATCTTCAGGAGCGTATTACCTCGACCAAGAACGGGTCCATCACTTCCTTCCAGGCCGTCTACGTGCCTGCCGACGATTTGACCGATCCTGCTCCCGCCAATACCTTCGCCCACCTCGATTCCACCATCGTGCTGGAGCGGTCCATTGCCGAACTTGGTATTTATCCCGCTGTTGATCCCCTGGCATCCACCTCCAAGGCGCTCGCTCCAGAAATCGTCGGAGAAGAGCATTACGCCGTGGCTCGCGGTGTTCAGAAAGTCCTCCAGCGCTACAAGGATTTGCAGGNNCGCGCCCGCAAGATCCAGCGCTTCCTTAGCCAGCCGTTCCATGTCGCTGAAATCTTCACTGGTGCCAAGGGACAGTATGTTCCTGTTGCCGAGACCATCCGAGGGTTCAAGGAAATCCTTGATGGCAAGCTGGATGATATCAACGAAGGTGACTTCTACATGAAGGGTGGCATTGATCAGGTGCTTGCCGCTGACAAGAATTCTTAATGAGCACTCTTCACCTCGAAATCGTCACCCCGGAAACTCGTATTTTCTCAGGAAATGCGAAGTTCGTGGTCGTTCCGGGAATCGAGGGGGGGCTGGGTATCCTTCCCGAGCATATCCCCCTCTTGACGGAAATTCATCCAGGTGAGCTTAGTGTCACGACAGAAGAGGGAGAGCTTACTTTCGCTGTAGGCGAGGGATTCCTTGAAGTCCGACCCGATCGGGTTTCAATCCTGACCGATATGGCGCTCAAGGAAGAAGAAATCGATGAGAATGCCGCCGCCGAGGCAGTCGCGCGTGCGGAAAGTGAGATTGGCAAGGGAGATCTTGCCGGGGAAGAACTCGCAACCGTCCAATCCACACTGCTCCGTTCGCTCGCTCAGCTTCGGGTGAAGCGGCGCAACCACAGTTAGGAAAGTTCCCCGGGGAGGCAGCCGTTGAATTGGCGCATGGTGGGAATTCTGCTGAAACCGACTCTTCCCAAGGAGGGGTGACCAACATACGCTTTCCGGCACTTAAATGCCCGCCCCGTTAAACACAAAAATTTACCGCGCCAGGCGTGTGTTGCCGATGAGCCATCCTCCCATCGAGGATGGAGGAATCGCGGTGAGAGGGAGTGAGATATTGGCATTAGGTCGATGGGAGGAACTCCGTGGTGAGCATCCCGGAGCTCAGCGTGAGGATTTGGGTGAGGTGATTCTGATGCCGGGAATGATCAATGCACATTGTCATCTCGACTATACGATGATGAGAGGAGCACTTTTCGGGGGAGAGTCTTTTTCCGCCTGGATTCAGCGCCTCAATGCAATGCGCCGCTCCCTTGATCAAAGTGATTATCTGGAAGCGATCGGGGCAGGGCTTAGGGAACTGCATCGATGGGGATGCACCACAGTGTTCAATATTGAGTCCTTTCCGGAACTGATCCCCTTTCTCCCCGAATCTCCGATCCGTGTCTGGTGGTTTCTCGAAGTCATGGATGTGCGAAGCCGGTTGCAGTCCGCTGAGGCTCTTGCGGGAGCGATCCATTTCTTTGAAAGGGCAGGGGAGTCGAAGGGAGAGGGTGGTTTTGGACTCTCTCCGCACGCACCATACACTGCCTCCACCGATCTCTATACGCTGGTGAAGCTCTACGCTGAAAAATACAGACTTCCAGTCTGCACTCATCTTGCCGAGTCCGAGGAGGAGTTGGCGATGTTTCTGAGGGGAACAGGCCCTCTTTATGACTTCCTGAGTTCAATCGATCGTCCGATGGGGGATTGCCTTGGGAAAACACCCTTGCAGATTTTGTATCATAGCGGGGTACTTGCTCCCGGCTCCCTTCTCGTTCACATGAATTTTCTCACGGACGGGGACCGGGATATTTTACGCGAGTCAGCCGGGCAGTATCCGGTGATTCATTGCCCGCGCACGCATGCCTTTTTTGAACGCCCTCCGTTTGAGCTCCAATTTTTCCTGGACAACGGTATTCCGCTGCTTCTTGGAACGGACAGTCTGGCAAGTAATCAGGATCTAAATATGTTTGCCGAAATGCGAGCCATGCATGATGCATTCCCCGGGTTGGATCCTATGGAGATTCTCCGGATGGCGACGACCTACCCCGCTGATGCAATCGGCCGGCGCGGGAGATTGGGAGAGTTGTCTCCCGGATCCGTTGCTGATTTTCTGTCGCTTCCAGACGACGGAACACTGGGAATCGGTGAACAGGTCATTTCCAACAAACTTCCTCCCAAGGTCTGGATTTCAGGGGTGACATCATGAACAAATCCAAAACATCGCCCAGAAAATCATTTCCCCGTGTTCTTGAGTCACCATGGATCTGTGGGGGATTGCTCCTGCTACTGGTGGCTGTGATCTACGGGGAGGTCTGCACCTTTCAATTTCTTCCCTTTTGGGATGACGATACCAACATTCATCGCAATCCCCTTTATTCCCCTCTTTCGTGGGAGAGTATCGCCATCTTTTGGGAGGCGCCTTTTCAGCAACTCTATATTCCCGTGACGTACTCCGTCTGGGGTGGACTTGTTGCCATTTCCCGTCTGGTAGCAGGCACGAGTCTGAGTGTTGGTCCGCTCAACGCCGCGATCTTTCACGGTGCGAATCTCCTTGTTCATCTTTTCTCAACGGGAATGGTTTTTTTGATCTTGCGCAGATTGCTGGCCGCTTCCTTTGGAAAACTTGTTTCCAAACAGCGACTCCTGGGGGCAGCAATGGTGGGAGCACTCGCTTACGGCCTTCATCCCATGCAGGTGGAGAGTGTGGCTTGGGTTTCAGGGTTGAGAGATCTCCTGGGTGGTGCATTATCCCTCGCTGCTCTGGCCTGTTTTCTTTCATTTCTTAATGAATCCCGACCCGTTCGAGCATGGGTATCGTATCTGGCCGCGACGTTTTTGCTCTTGCTGGCTTTTGGCTCGAAACCTGGAAGTGTCGTCACTCCTGCCTTGGCCCTGTTTTTAGGAATCTGGCTGTTACATTGCAGCCAACAATCTTTTAAGAAGCTCTATTGGCTCATTCCTTGGTTTCTGATCGCGGTGGCGGAGGTCATCCTGACGTCGAAGTCGCAACCTGCCGCCGAGCTGGCCCGATCCCTCGTTCCTCTCTGGGCCCGACCGCTGGTGGCGTGTGATGCCCTGGCTTTTTACCTTGGAAAGATCCTCGTTCCCTTTTCACTCTGCGCCGACTACGGCCGATCCCCCAATTTCATGTTTGCATCAGGTTTGCTCACCTGGACCTGGATTTTTCCAGTCGGACTGACGGCGCTGCTCGCATCGCTGAAGAAACTCCGCCTTTATCTGATGCCTTGGGGTGTCTTTGTCATGGGTGTCTTGCCGACACTGGGATTCATTCCCTTTAATTTTCAGGTCGTTTCAACGGTTGCCGATCATTACCTCTATTTGGCCATGTTGGGGGTAGCCTTGGCACTTGCTTTGATTCTATGCCGGATTTCCACACGGCAAGCCGTGGTGCTTTCAGTTATCCTGATTCCGCTGTGGAGTCTCCTGACGCTTCTTCAGCTTCCCGAGTGGGCGAATGGAAACACCTTCTTTCCGGCGACCCTAGCGTGTAATCCCAGTAGTTGGAAATCCCGTCATAATTACGCCTGCACGCTTGATGCCCAGGGAAAAAGTCAGGAAGCCCTGAGTGAATTCAATGAAGCCATCCGATTGAGGCCATCCAATGCGGAGGCACACAACGACATGGCTCTGACCCTGATGAAGCTGGGGCGCAATCAGGAAGCCATCGTTGCCTTCCAACATTCACTGCAAATACGTCCGACTGCCGGAGCGGCCCGCAATCTGGCTGCTCTTTTACTGATGACGGGGGATCCTGCCCAGGCCATTCAAGTTTACCGGTTTGCCATGCAGGTTGATCCCGGAGATCTGCAAAATCAACGGGCCCTAGCATGGCTACTGGCTACCCATCCTGATGACAAGGTGCGCAATGGAAAGGAGGCGGTGGCCCTTGCACAGCAAATCGTCACGGCCACTAACGGGCAGGTTCCCCTCTTCCTCCTCACGCTAAGCTTGGCGCTAGCGGAAACAGGGGATTTCGATCAGGCAATTCTTGTCGGGACGCAGGCCTCGCAGGTTTTTCAGAACACGGGTGATCCTAATACGGCCCAGTTGGTGGAGCAGCAGATCCTTCCGGCACTGCGCAATCATAAGGCTGTGCGAGATAATCCCGCTAAAACCAACTGATTTTTTGCAGGGAAAGAGCTAGAAGAATCTTGCGCTAGCCTTCCCAAGAGGAAAGGCTCCCCTCCCATGACAATACCCTCACGCCTCTCCGGAAGAGCTCATGACGCTCTCCGGGATATCTCTTTTCAGACAGGAATCGCCCCGCAAGCCTCCGGTTCCGTGCTTGTTTCCTTTGGCCGGACACAGGTAATTTGTGCCGCCAGCATTGAAGAGGGGGTCCCACGCTGGATGAAAGAACAAGGGGTAACCGGCGGCTGGCTGACTGCGGAATATTCCATGCTTCCGTACTCGACATCCCCAAGNNAAGAAAATCCCGCGATAGCACACGCGGTAAAATTGACGGGCGATCCACCGAAATTCAACGCCTCATCGGTCGTTCCCTGCGTGCAGGCATTGACCTGGAAGCTCTGGGTTCGCGAACGCTTTGGGTGGATTGCGATGTACTACAGGCAGATGGAGGAACACGCACGGCGTCCATTACTGGTGCCAGTGTGGCGATTGCGTTAGCCTGCAAGCGCCTGGTGCAGGAGGGAAAACTCGCCAAGAGTCCCGTCTCCCGACAAATCGCCGCAGTCAGTGTCGGGGTGGTCGGGTCGGAGGTCCTTCTGGATCTTGATTATTCTGAAGATAAGGATGCCGAGGTGGATCTGAATCTTGTCATGACCGCAGACCTTGATTTTATCGAGCTTCAGGCCTCGGGTGAGGAGAGTGTTTTTGGTGGGGAGCAGTTGGAAAAAATGATTGAATATGGTCGGCGCGGCATCAAGGAACTCGTGCTGAAGCAGGAGCAACTACTTTCCTTACACTGACCAACCGGTGGATTTAAAAAAATTTCTCTATTCCAAAAGGTGAAAATTCTTGACCATATTGCAGGAAACTGACCATATCTCCCCCTCATTCGATTTTAAATTTATGTCTAGAAAGTGCTCCATTACCGGTTCCCGCCCTGTTCGCGGTTCCAAAATTCACCGCAGAGGTCTCGCCAAAAAGAAAGGTGGTATCGGTATGCATGTCACTGCTGTGACGCCTCGTTATTTTACCCCCAACCTGAAGACGAAACGAATCTGGGTGCCGGAGTTGAAAAAATTTGTCACCGTCAAGGTGTCGGCCCGAGCGCTGAAAACAATTTCGAAGAACGGAGCTCACGCGACGCTTTCGAAAGCCGGTCTCATCTAAACCTCCCATCCCAACAAACCCCAACAGGATCAATACTATGGCATTCAGCGTCGTTAGCAAAAAAAGCGGAAAGACCTATTTCCTTCACCATCGTCTTCAGGAACTTCGTGGTGGTCAGAAAGTGACTCTCTACTATTTCGGTGGCGAGGCCAAAGAGGGTGCTCTTGATGCACTTCCAGCCGGTTATGAAATCTCCGAGAACGAGAGGACCGGACTTCCTCTTCTGAAGAAGAAGAAATAAATTTAGGTTAAAAATTTCCTCCCCGAGGATACGGGCGCTGGATTTGTTCCAGCGCCCGTTTTTTTGTAGAGATCTCACTCCTCATGGACACTGATTTCATCAGTGGGTCCCTCAGGGAGTTTGACCGGTGTGGCTGTAGTGTCTAAAACAGACTCAATGAGTATCGATAGCAATTACGCTCACCCTGAGGTCCTTGTCACCACGGCCTGGGTTTCGGAACATCTCAGGGATGAGGGCGTGAGGATCATCGAGAGCAATGAGGATGTTCTACTCTATGAGACGGGTCATCTGCCGGGGGCGGTTCACATCGATTGGCAGCGCGATCTTCAGGACCCCACGATTCGGGACTACATCCAGCCGGAGGCCTTTGCGGAACTTTGTTCCAGAAAAGGGATCACGCCGGATACCACCTGTGTTTTTTACGGGGATAAGTCAAACTGGTGGTCCTGCTATGCGCTTTGGGTTTTTCGACTCTTTGGGCATGAGAAGGTTAAAATCATGAATGGTGGACGTGCCAAGTGGATTGCCGAGGGGCGCCCCCTGACCCGTGAAGTGCCCCAGTTAGCGCCGGTTTCCTATTCCGTCCCTTCGGTGCGCCGTGATCTTGAAATTCGGGCGTTTTATGCTGATGCCCTTGAGCAGAGCCGAGCCAAGCGTCCCTTGATTGATGTACGTTCTCTCGGAGAGTTCAAGGGGCTTGTCACGCACATGCCGGAGTATCCCCAGGAGGGGGTGTTGAGAGGGGGGCACATACCCGGAGCACATAGTGTTCCCTGGATGCTGGCGGTGAAGACGGACGGCACCTTCAAGAGCGCGGCAGAGTTGCGCAAGATTTATCAGGATGATCTGGGTTTGCACCCGGACGATGACATCATTGTTTATTGCCGCATTGGAGAACGTTCGAGCCATACATGGTTTGTCATGACCTATCTGCTCGGCTTTAAAAAAGTGCGCAACTATGACGGTTCCTGGACCGAATGGGGAAATCGCATTGCCGCGCCAATTGAAAAATCGCTCTAAGCAGCATCAGTCCGACTTGTGAAGCCGCGCACCTGCTTTCTCTTCAAACCGGATGGCATCGGGGATTTTTTTCTGGCATCGGGGGTGGTGCGACTTTTGGGGGAGGAACTTGGAGAAGAAAATCTGAGTATTGCCATCCTTCCGATCATGGAGCCTGTGGTGAGGGGACAGTTTCCCAAGGCAACTGTGATTTGTCTGCCACTGAGGACCCGCCGGGTCATCCTCAATAAATTCGTGGCAAACTGCCTGAGAAGCTTCTTTCCGTGGCTTACTCTTTTGCGGATGAAGGTGGATCTCTCCATTTCGCTACGAAACATGAGGGACTACTTGCAGACCGTCCTCTTTTTTAGTGTCCGTACACGGAGGCGCATCCTCTGCAACAATCCTCTTCTGGAAAGCAACAGACCTGTTCGCCGTTGGACGGAAGAGGGGTTCAACAGACTTTTCCGTCCCTGCTTCATCGACTATCCCATGGCCGTCGAGGGAGTGCCAAACGAACTGGAAGCCCACCGTAAGCTTCTCAGTGAAGCACTCGGAAGAAATGTTGCCGTCAGGGAGATCTGGCCCCGATTGAAGGCCGTTGAGCCCCCTCCCATCGCTGCCACTTATTGGGTCTGTGCACCGTTCTCCAGCGGTCTTGAGAAGGATTTTCCAAGGGAGCGATGGGCGGAATTGTTTCTAGCCGTGCAGGAGAAAGCCCTGCTTCCACTGCTTGTGCTGACAGGGTCTTTGGATCAGAAAGACCGCCTGATGGAATTTCAGTCGATGCTCGCCTCGGCCTCTCCGGCAATCGCTAAAAAAACCACCGTCATCATTCCAAGTAATCTGCAAAAATTCATCGATCTTCTTGCCGGTGCCACTTGTGTGACAACCGTAGATACCGCTGCCGCCCATGCCGCCACCGCCTTGGATTGCAGGACGCTTGTGCTTTTCTCGGGCAAGCATCAGGGGATGTTTGCACCGTGGGTCACGAGTTCCAGACAGCAGTGGCTGCTTCCGCCAGAGTCTTTGGGAGATAGACCCTGGCATGAGGCTCATCAAACGGCTGACATTCTTCAACATCTGACGGTTCTGTTGAAGTCCTGAAGATTTCGGTGCTTATCATTTTGGAGGCTTTTTTATTGCCTAGGAAATCATCCTGGTGTTTCCTCTTCATCTCCATTATTCCAGCGTAGCTCAGTGGTAGAGCGGTCGGCTGTTAACCGATTGGTCGTAGGTTCGAATCCTACCGCTGGAGCCATTCTTTAAGTCATTCAAAGTGAAGGACTTACTCCAACCGGAAGGCCGGTTTTTAGGCAACTGTCAGCAAAACTGTCAGCATATTTACAGAGAGGGCACAATATCTTCAGGCCGCACAGCAGGCTTGGCTACTAGAGCCCTGCCATCTTCACAGCAAAGGAAGCGCACCATCTCCGTCTCCATCCGGCCTATGGCCTCCCTACATCGGCGTTGGACAACACAACAACCACCAACTAGAACATAAATCAACCCCCCAAAGACTAACGCTCATGTGGTCCGACCACGCGAGCCCCGTTACACCAAAAACCAAATAAAACCGATGCAAGGGTCAATTTTCATTGGCACAAATGGTGTGACCTTGACAACTGCGAGTATCGGTTATCTCCAGGGGCGCCTTGGGGGTTCGCTTTCCCTGATCATGATGATCGGCTTCGCATTCGCCCCTTCACCAGCACGTGCGCAGTCGAGCCTCTGGGCCACCAATGCGGCTTCCGGCAGCTGGACCAATGGAGCCAACTGGGGCGGTTCCGCGCCGGTGGCTGGGAATCTCCTCCAGTTCAGCAATAGCATCACGACCACGCTGACCAATGACTTCACCTCGGGTACCTCCTTCCAAGGTCTCTATTTCACTCCTGAGGCGAGTGCCTACACCATTGGAGGGAATACACTCACCCTGACCGCAGGTATCACCAATAACAGCGTACTCACGCAGACCATCAATCTGGGTATCACTCTTTCTGGCACCGACACAGTCTCAAATTCTTCGAGTGCCACAACGATCTTCAATGGAGCAATCAGCGGCCTTGGCACAGTCAATCAAGCAGGCACCGGCACGACCATCCTGACCGCCAGCAACAGCTACTCAGGCGGTACACTTCTCGATGGGGGAAACTTGTCGATCAACAACAATGCCGCTCTGGGTACCGGCACGGTGACCTTCGCCTCCAACAGTACGCTTCAGTCCCTCACCAATCTCCTTGTCACCAATAACGAAGTAATCAGTAATGGCATCTATGGCATCCTGAATAATGGCGGCTACAATCTGACCAATAGCGGAGTCATCAGCGGAGCAGGTTCCCTGAGCGTTGCAGGTGCCGGTACCGTCGTCCTGACCGCCAGCAATAGCTACTCAGGTACTACCGTCGTGGATGGTGGAGGAAGCACCCTGATGGTCAATGTCGGCTCGATTAGTAACACCTCCTCGCTCAGCGTGGGAAGCAACACCAGTGGGAACACCCTCATTCTCACCAACGGAGGGGTGGCAGATGCCTCGACAACCTACGCGGGTAATAACGGCTCCTCCTCGAACAATTCTATACTGGTGACCGGTGCTGGTTCGCTCCTGAGCAATAGCAGCTATCTCTTTGTTGGCCGCACTGGTTCCAGTAACAGCCTTGTCATTTCCAACGGAGGGGTGGTTGAGGCCACTGAAACCTACGTAGGGACTCTAAACTCCTCCTCGAACAATTCGGTTCTTGTGACCGGTACCAATTCGCTCCTGAGCGATATCAGCTTTCTCTATATCGGCAACATTGGTTCCAGTAACAGCCTTGTCATTTCCAACGGAGGGGTGGTTGAGGCTCCGATAACCTATTTAGGGAATCAAAGTGCCTCCTCAAACAATTCTATTCTTGTGACCGGTTCTGGTTCGCTTCTGAGCAACAACAGCTCTCTCTATGTTGGCCATGGAGGCAATGGCACCCTGACGATCGCCTCTGGAGGCAAGGTGATTTCCCCGCTGACCTTCGTGACAAATGGTAATGGCCTGGCCTCCACACTCAATCTCGGCGCCCCTGGAGGTAGTGACACCAATGTGAGCCTTGTTACTCCAAGCATAGCTTTGGGCACGACCAACTCTTCCCTGAACTTCAATCAGGCTGACACCATGAGCATCACCGGTACCATCGGCGGGCTTGGCAGTGTCAATCAAGCAGGCACCGGTACGACCATACTGACAGCGAGCAATACCTACACCGGTGGGACCACGATCAGTGGGACCTCGATCACCGAAAGTACGCTCGCCATCAGCAACAGTGCCGCTTTGGGTGCCGGCACGGTGACCTTCGCCTCCAACAGCACGCTTCTCTCCCTCGCCAATCTCCTTGTCACCAATAACGAAGTAATCACTAACGGCGTCGGTAATGGCGTCGTCGGCACCCTGAATGCTGGCACTTCCCTCTTCACCAATAGAGGGGTCATCAGCGGATCTGGTTCCCTGGGCGTTGCAGGTACCGGTACCGTCGTCCTGACCGCCCGCAACACCTACTCAGGAGGTACCGTCGTGGATGGTGGAGGAAGCACCCTGATGGTCAATGCCGGCTCGATTAGCAACAACACCTTATTCACCTTGGGATACTCCACCAGCGGGAACACTCTCATTCTCACCAACGGAGGTGTCGTTGATGCCGGTGACACCTTCACAGGTGATTACTTCACCTCCTCAAACAATTCTATACTTGTGACCGGTGCTGGTTCGCTTCTGAACAATAGTATCGAGCTCGATGTTGGCGCGGCAAGTTCCAGTAGCAGCCTCGTCATTTCCAACGGAGGTGTCGTTGATGCCCAGGATACCTACGTGGGTAATAGCTCCTCGAACAATTCTATACTTGTGACCGGCGCTGGTTCGCTTCTGAGCAATAGCATCGCTCTCTATGTTGGCTACTATGGCAATGGCACCCTGACGATCGCCTCCGGAGGCAAGGTGATTTCCCCGCTGACCGTCGTGACGAATGGTAATGGCCTGGCCTCCACACTCAATCTCGGCACTCCAGGAGGGAGTGACACCAATGTGAGCCTTATTACTCCAAGTATCCAGTTGGGCACGACCAACTCTTACCTGAACTTCAATCAGGCTGACACCATGAGTATCACCAGTGCCATCAGCGGCCTTGGCACTGTCAATCAAGTAGGCAGCGGCACGACCATTCTGACAGGAAGCAATAGCTACACCGGCACCACGACGGTGAATGCCGGTGTGCTGATCGTGAATAATACCTCGGGGTGGGGAGTGGGATCTGGACTCCTGACGGTGAATTCCAACGGGGTTGTTGGGGGCAACGGATCCATTGCTGCCTCGGCTTTAATTAACGGTATGCTTGATCCTTCGCGTGGAAGTACCAACACAATGACGCTCACCCTCAACACTAATGTGACTCTCGGTGCCTCGGCCATGACGATGCTTGATCTCCTGAGCGCGGGCAGTTACGACAAGATCAAGGTGGGTGGCACGCTGAACTATGGTGGTATCTTCGACATTGCTCTCGGCAACACTAATGCCCCCGGCACCTACCAGTTTTTCTCCACCCTCACTGGTGGAACAAATATCACTTCTATGGGCTCCTTCAGCACCGTCGAGCTGACCGGCCTCTTCGGTACATGGTCCCTCACCAATAGCAATGGCACTTGGAATTATGCCAATGCCTCCGATTCCTATAAGTTCACTCAAACATCAGGTCAGTTTATCGTCACTGCCGTACCCGAACCTTCCTCTTATGCTCTATTCGGACTCGGTGTGTTGGCTCTGATGGTTGCAGTTAGGAGAAAAGGAGCTGTTCTACCCCCGGAATACATCACAGATCCCAACCTTCAGGCGCTTCAGGACAGTCTCAAGCCTGCCGTAGGAGCCAACTTGACGAGTAAACAAGGGGCGACGCTGATCCAGATTTTTCAAAAATAGTGGATTTGTTCATTGAAATTAACGAAATGAGCACTACCATTTCGTTTCTTATGAAACTCTCTTATCCCTCCTTTGCACTTGTTCTCTGCACGCTCGCGTTGGGCGCCTGCAATAAACCGCAGGAATCCCAGCCCGTTGCAGAACAGGTCACCTGGCAGGCAATTGCCGCCAAGCTCACTATTGCCGACAAGCAGGTTGATTCCGTTGTCGAATGGAATACCAAGACTGGTGAAGCCCGTCTTCTCAACGCCGCTTCCTTTGCCGACAAGTCCACGGGTCAGCAGGGCAATCTGATCGGATGGGTTCCTCTGACGGATCTCAACCAGGCAGTCCAGAATCTTGCCGCTCAGATCCAGGCTCAACAGGCCAACAAGGCTGCCGCACCGACTGCCACACCAGCCTCAACCCCGATCAAGGCAAAGAGCGAATAATTTCGTTTCAAGTCTCTCCCTGAAAAACGACCGGAGCAATCCGGTCGTTTTTTATGCCCCGATGCATGGAATCGGCGTGCAACAAAGCCGTGAGACGTGTATCCCAACACGCGATGAAAATTGTTGTCGCTTACTCCGGAGGTCTCGATACCTCCGTTATTCTCAACTGGATCAAGGAGACCTACAACGCGGAGGTCATCGCCTTCTGTGCCGATGTCGGTCAGGAAGAGGAGTTGAAAGGCCTCAAACCCAAGGCGCTGCGCACCGGAGCTTCAAAGTGTTTTGTGGATGATCTTCAGGCCGAATTTGCCAGCGATTTCATCTACCCGATGATGCAGGCGGGTGCTCTCTACGAAGGAGAGTATTTTCTTGGGACCAGCATTGCCCGTCCCCTGATCGCCAAAAGAATGGTTGATATTGCCCTTGCGGAGGGGGCTGATGCCATCGCCCATGGTGCCACAGGCAAAGGCAATGATCAGGTGCGATTCGAACTCGCCGCCGCCGCCCTCTCTCCAGACCTCCAAGTCATTGCGCCATGGCGTGAGGAACGATTCCGGGCTGAGTTTCCTGGCCGTGCCGAGATGATCGAGTATTGCCGTCGCCACAAGGTGCAGATTGAGGCAAGCGCCAAGAAGTCGTATTCCATGGATCGCAATCTCCTGCACATCAGCTATGAGAGCGGGATTTTAGAAGACCCTTGGTTCGATGCCTTCGATCCCTCCAACAAGGATATGTTCAAGCTCTCCGTGAGCCCGGAAGATGCCCCTAATAAAGCGGAGATCGTCACCCTTGATTTCATTCAGGGGAATTGCGTTGCCGTTAACGGAAAGCAATTGTCCCCACTTGGCGTCATGAAACTGCTCAATAAGATCGGAGGGCGTCACGGCGTCGGTAGAGTTGATATGGTGGAGAATCGCTTTGTCGGCATGAAGAGCCGCGGAGTTTATGAAACTCCGGGTGGTTCCATTCTGCACTTTGCCCATCGCCAAATGGAATCCCTGACCATGGATCGGGAGGTGATGCACCTGCGGGACGGGCTGATTCCAAAATACAGCACGCTCGTCTATAACGGTTTCTGGTTTGCCCCGGAGAGGTTGGCTTTGCAGGCCTTTGTGACCGAGTCCCAGAAGAACGTGACGGGAACCGTCCGCGTCCGTCTCTACAAGGGAAATATCCTCGCCGCTGGTCGCAAGAGCCCTGTCTCGCTCTACAGGCCCGAGATTGCGACGATGGAGGCTGATCCCACGCAGGCTTACAATCAGGGCGATGCCACCGGGTTCATTCGTTTGAATGCCCTACGGCTGAAAGTTGCCTCCAAGGTTGCCGCATCGGCAAAGCCCTCCAAGAAGAAGGGTAAAAAATAACCCTTAATAAAATCGGGTCGTCTGGGGTTTCAATGAATGAAGCCCCAGCGGCTTGAGAAGGGCCAGTAAACAAAGAAGCCACGGCCGATGACATTGTGTTCCGGAACGATTCCCCAGTAGCGGCTGTCGCTGGAATTGTAGCTGTTATCGCCGAGCGCAAAGAAGGAATGGGAGGGAACGGTAAACGTCTCTTCCGGAGTCGTCAGATACTGTGCGGGGTACCCGGGATTTGAATATCCCCGGTAACCATTCTCTGCACTCATGACCCGCTGAAACTGGGGTGCGCTCGCCAGAGAACCGTTGATATAGAGATTCGGAGAATCAATGCGCAGAGTCAGACCAGGGACTCCCGCCAATCGTTTGATATAGAACTGGGAACCCAGTGCCGGATCGAGACCCATCTCGATGCGCCTGATACCCTTCGTTGTGAAGACAAAGACATCGCTGCTCTTGGGTGTGCTAAACTGGTAGGTTATGCGATCGACAAAGACCTGATCGCCTGCCTGGACATAGCCGTGCACAATGGACTCACCTGCTTCATAGACCCGCCCTGGGCGAATGCCAAAGTCCCTAGCCAGGACATCCCTCGGGGCAAAGATCGTATGATGACCTTCGGTGGTCACCACATCGGTAAAGGTGAAAAAATTCAATTTGGTGTATTCATTCAGTCCCAGCACCTGTTCTCTCGTGGAGGCTGAAAGATCAAGATGAGTGCGTCCGAGGCGGATAAAGTCCATGGTGCGGGTGAGGGGATCAGGAGTGGAACCACTGGTGGAAAATCCCGTCATCCCATATAGCGTCGGCTGCATCGAGCCCGTCGGAATCTTGAATGGCTTGAGGAAATAGGCTTGAAAGCCAATGGCCAGCGCTACCGCTACGACAAGCGCCTCGATATTTTCTGTCCAGGCTGAGTGTGGATTCGCGGGGATGATGGAGGAAAACCGTTCCTCGACGACGCGGGAGAACTCATTCAGCCCCGATTGATCCTTGCGTGCGATGCCATCACGGAGTCCGGTGATGCTCTCTTCCAGCGAGAGCAATTGTTCCGGACGAAGGATGTCACGGTAGTGATGAAGCGTCTTGGAAGCACCTTCGAGAAGGTTGTGGGCCTGTTTGATGTAGCGAGGGGTAAAGAATCCCATAAAATTGATGCTTCAAGGAAACAGGATCATTCCTCCAATGCAAATCTTCCCCGTATTCCCGCCCATCAGAGAATTCATCCCAAAGCCATCACAAGGNNCGGTAATCGAGATAAGGCATGATCATTCGTTAACCCATTCCGCACACCTGATTTTATGAACATTGTCTACATCGAAGCCGCCTCAAAAGTTATTACCAATAAGCAGCAACTCATCAACATGGTCAGCAAGCGTGTTCGCCAGCTTTCTGCAGGGAGTCGTCCTCTGATTGAGACCAATCTGTCCATGGGCTTGGCTGATATTGCCCTCTCTGAGATCGCTGAGGGCAAGTTGACGGCCGATTTCTTTATTCTTCAGGAAGAGGAAAATCA
>DKEN01000077.1:15673-15991 GCA_002452515.1 Spartobacteria bacterium UBA6821
GTGGTGCTCTATGACGCCACCATTCAGGTGTATGAAAAGGCGAGTCATGAGACGCATGATCCAAAACGTCCCCGACAGCTTTTGCTAAACAAGGCGGAAATCATACGACTCACCGAGCAGACGCTCCGCAAGGGGTTAGCGCTTCCCGTCCTGCGGATGTATTGGAAAAAAGGACGGGTCAAGGTGGAGCTAGGCCTGGGCAAGGGAAAACATGCGGCTGATCAGCGTCAGGATCTCAAGAAAAAAGCGGAGCAACGCGAAACCGACCGCGAGGTGGCCAGATTCAAGCAAGGACGCTAAGAGCCTGTCTGAAAATTA
>DKEN01000118.1 GCA_002452515.1 Spartobacteria bacterium UBA6821
GCTAACGAACGATGGTACTGAATGGTATATGCTCTTCAATCCGGAGAGGCCCATTTACACGATTTCAGAAAGCGAGTTAAGCCACCTTGGAACCCTGGGTGCCTTTCCGGGAGCCCTCCATGCGCGGCCTGATTTTCACCCGTTGTATGGTGAAGCGCAATTCGCCAATCCACCGACGAGAGGTGAGGTTAAGCGGCATCAGACTTCACTACTCGCCAAAGCCACCATCGGCGCTATCGGAATCGCTCTCATAGGCGTGGTCGCCTGGAAACTGTACCAAAGAAAGCGTTAGGCTCTGAAGAAGTGCAATGCCAGAATAACGATGGGAATCAACGCGGCGGAGCCGATAGCAGCCATGTTCCATTTGAACGCACTGTTATATGCGAGAGTGAGTTTGGATTTTGTTTTCTCAGACTCTTCTCTCAATTGCTCCAATGCGCGTGACGGGACTCGGGAAGTTGGACCACATGAGAGTTAGTCTTTGGGGGTTGATTATGGTTGTAGTGGGTTGGTGTGGTGTTGTCCATCTCCGACGCAGGGAGGCCGTAGGCCGAGTGGAGACGGAGATGGTGCGCTCTTCCTTGCCGCAAAGCTGGCGGGGCTCAGATAGCCCAGCCTACTGTGTGGCCTGAAGGTGTTGTACTCCCTGCGGTAATCTTCGATTAGCACGCGGGCTTCGGTGAGAGTCCAGAACTGCTCCCGGTTGAGACATTCATCACGGAGGCGTCCATGGAAGCTCTCCACATAGCCGTTCTGCCAAGGACTGCCCGGCTCGATGTAGATCGTTTTGATGCGGTTCTCGGCAAGCCATGCCTGCACCGCCTTGGCGATGAACTCACTCCCGTTGTCGCTCCTGAGATAGGCTGGTGCTCCGTGCTCTTGGATGGCTCTGCCCATCCATTCGAGCACATCGTCACTCTTTAAGGCCCGATCAGCTCTCAGGACATGGCACTCACGGGTGTACTCATCCAGGATGGTGAGCATGCGGATCGCTCCTCCACGCGTGGTTCCATCACAGATAAAGTCCCAGGTCCAGACATGCCCCTTGTACTCTGCCTTCACCGGAAGTCCCGTGGAGTGGCCCCTGCGTATGATCTTCCTTTTGGTGGGTGGAACCCGAAGGCCCAAGGCTCTCCTCATGCTCTGGATCCTCCTCTTGCCAACAGGCCATCCTTCCCTCCGAAGCAGTGCTGCGATACGGCGATAGCCGTACCGCACCTGCTCTTCACTGAGTTGCTTTACCCGCTCGATGAGCCTTTGTTCCCAAGGCGTCTTCTCCTTGGGGCGATACCAGTAGCTCGAACGGGGGACTTTCAGGATCCGGCAGACTTTCCTGCCACTTCCCAGTCCTCCATCCACTACCTTGAGTGCATAGGCCCGGCGACTGGCCGGGCTCAGAGCTTTTTTTCGCATACGAATTTGAGGACTCGGTTCTCTAGCAAGCTGTCTGCCAGCATCTTCTTTAACTCGGTGTTTTCACGCTCTAACTCCTTGAGTCGCTTGGCTTCGTTCACCTCCATCTGCCCAAACTGCTTCTTCCACCGGTAAAAACTTACCTGCGAGAGGTTGTGCTCCTGGCAAACCTCGGCAACGTTCTTGCCGCTGTCTACCTGCCTCAGAATTCGGATTTTATCCTCTGTCGTGTATCTCTTATTTTTCATCGTCTTTGGGGTTGGTTTTCCCCGAAGACTAACACACCATCTGGCTCAAATCAGCCGAGTCACGTCATACCTTGAAGATCAATGATCCAGATATTCAAATTCAGGCACCCCTTGTGATGTCGCCAAGGATAGCCATGATACCCATTCTTTCCGTCTGCATAAAAAGCCCCTCTCAGTCTTGCTCCCATTGGCTGGAAAGTACTGCCAACATAAAAAAAATGTGTGTTATCACTAACCGTATAGATTTTGGGGGATTTTCCGGTAGCTGGTTTTTCGAAATGAAGTAACCCGGAAGGGCCTACGACCTGATATTTATCAGGAATACTCAGCTGATATTTTTGAGTTGATGATATTATCATATTTCCGCCCTGATGATATCATCTATCCGGACTGCTTTAAAAGACATCTGCTCATTCCATAGCATTACCATAATATATGCGCCGATCTTTAGCGTCTTGAGCGGTGATCGATCAATGAACAAGGTCATTTTTACTGGAGGCAGACCGCTTTCATGGCAAAAGGCGAAATTTACGATATGGAGCCAATTGGTTCCATGACAAAAAACGGACTTAACGGACCTTCGGACCAGTTAAAAATCAGCTTGAAGGCTGATCCCGGTCCAACCTTTAGCTACCTTGCCGGCTTTGTGGATGTCGTGCCTCTGAGTTACCCCAAATCTGCTCTGAATTTCCCTGGATAACCCTTCCCTGAATGCTTTTTGATGCACTGCTGGGACACTTTTGATCGAACAGTACCTGCCGTAAGCGTCATTTGCCTCAGTAACTGTCAGCGATTCACCTTTTCTTGGAACAATTACCTCCTCAGCAAATTTGGAATAGGTTGGCACTACTTCCGGTTCAATGTAACGACCATCAACGAAGCGTCTTTCTCCGTGCTCTCCCATAAAAAATGAAGCCTCTACAGCGAGCAATTCCTTCGCAGCAGACACAACCCTGCGAGATTCATTACGGAGGGCTAGGAGAGGCTTTACGGAGGATTGCTGGACCGTTTCTGATGCTCTCCAGATCATTGCCCTGTAAGCTGACTCAATTCTCCCCTCGGTGGTTGGTCTGTATGCCAATTCTCGGGAGTAGTCGCTATAATAGAACAATTCCTCCAGAGGGTTGTAGCGGAGTGAAAACGGCGACTCTCCAAGCGCTGAAGCAAGCATGTCGTGATTTATTGAATTATTAGACAAAAGAGGAGGGCCATGTTGCCTTAGGGAATTAGGATAACAGTCGTACCATTCTTCCTGCTGACGTTGTGGCAACAGAGGATCTTTAATTGATTGCTGTGGGCCACGAAGAGAGATCCAGATGTGAAATGGATTCTTCATGTGATCCATCCTCTCGCCGGTAGGTCTCAATATTTCCAGAAACCGTTTCTCTTCCATCCAGAGAGATTTATAAGTTTCAAGGCGCTGCAATTCTACGGCACGTTCATTCTCACGCCTGACCCTTTCTGCTGACTTTCCTTGTAAATGATCAATAAGACTCATCCGTTATTCCCCCTGCGTAATCATAAAACCGTGAAAAAATCCCTCAATGACTGTATCGCCCGTTGCAGTGGTTTAAGTTTCTGGTCCTTATATCTTTTGCCGATGCATTCCTTATAAAGCGCATCGAACCATATCTCCTGAATTGTTACTTTTCTTTTCGACTTAATGCTCATGTTTTCCCCTGTACAGTTACTTACTCTTGGAATTATCAACCGTCATTTTACCTGCCGAGAAAATAGGTAAGAGTGATCCCAGAGGTGCTATTTTCCTAATGACCCTCAACGCTTCTTTTCTACCAGTATCGATACACTCCACTTTGATGTCTGCACCCATTCCGAAGAAATGCCCGAGATGGATTCCTTGCACCCTGATTAGTTGTTCATACTGCTCTCTTCCCAGCCAGCTCAGGAGATCCAGATTTAGCCTTTCCCTATCTTCGTCCCTGTAACCATTGCCTACCCAGTACTCATAAACGGTATCCTTCAAACTGGTGATCTCAAACTGAAGGACTAATCTCTCATACTTATCCCTCTTAGCGTCACGAAAAATTGCGTTATAAATCCCTTCCGGAGGGATCCAACTCTTTATTTTCGGCTGGTCGTCAAAACTAATAAATGGGGTATCTTCAATCTTCATAATCGGGGGGTTGCTAATGTATCTATTATAAATGATTCTTCCTTATTAGTCATTAGCTAATTGTTTTATGCTAATGATTTTTTGATTGGATCTGCTATTCTACCATTCATTAGTTGATTTTTAGGTTGGGTTATTTTCACGGCGCTTCTTCTTTATCCGTGATGATGTTTACGAAGAGATGTTGTTGTTATTTTCACACCCCCTAAGGGTGTGTGAAAAAATAACAACTCTACTTATCTCCCAAGGGTTATTTTTATGGGTTATTTTCATTGTTTTGACCCTGTGAAAATAACGCAGGATCATTCACCAGTTCATCCCTCTTCGGTATGTTGATATACCCACTTTTTATTCGGGGCGCGCGCTTGAGAACTAATTCTGCTCGGGCTCCTTTTCTAGGAATATTCTCCTCAATTACCGATCCTTTTTTGATTAACTCCTTAATATATAGCCGCCCACCCCTAAACGGTACTCCAGCTTTGTTTGCCTTATCAATAAGCTCGTCTTTACCGATTGTTCCATCTTCAGGAATCAACTTCAGAACATCCTCGGCCTTATGCTTGGTCCTATGAGCGGACTTTCCTTCGGGGATTTCATCAGCTTTGCACTCTTCCCAGCAAAGCGATCCCTTGGAGTGCTGGAACCATTTTTGCTGAGTTCTTTGATAGTTTTCAGTCCATCCAATGCGTCCCCCACGTTTTGCCGCATGAAACCTATATTTTCCACGTTCCTCGCTCGACTCAATCACTAGCACAGCCCTTGCCCAGTTTACGATGTCCGCAGATCCTGCCCCAATGTACATGAAGTCATCTGGGCGGGTATTCGCAGTGGCCCTACTGGAAGTCTTGGTCGTGTGGTGGACAATAATGCAACCACACCTGAATTCTGTAAGGAGAGGATTAAGCCTCTGACGAAGGAATGCTGCTGTATCCTTGGCCTGTGTGATGTCGCCACCAAGATAAGCCATGAAAGGATCAATTCTGAGAATGTCCGGACGATGTTTCTCCAGTAGCGGACGAACACACTCGGATAGGAACGATGATCCAGTCCTAGATTGCTCAAAGACGTAGTGGAGATTTTGTTCCAGTAGTTTGAGTTGATCCGGTGACAACTTCATTCCCTTTTTCACACCTTGGGCCATTTCGATCAGATCCCCACGGTCATTCTCGGCTTGGATCGTGAGAATCTTGAGAGGTCTTGAGGGTTTAATTCCAAACGACTCCATACCAAGGGCCCATCGAATATCCTGATCCATTGAGGCAGAGCTTTTCCCAATACCTGAAGAACCGACCATCACCATCGACCCTCCCCGTTCCAGATAACGATCTCCCAGAAGGGTGCTGGAACGATCGATTACACCACTGAACAACTCCACCACGGAAATGGCATCAGGGGGAGGTTCAGGTTTTTTCTCAAAGGTATTCCAATTATCTGCAAGCGGTGGAGGATTGAAGAGATTTTGACGCTCTACTGCTGATGAAGGGATAGGCGCGTTCATTAGAGCACCTCCCCATTAAAGAAAAGTACGGCCTGATGGTTCCCATTTTCACGAGTACCACCGGGCATTCTCACAAATTGGCTTATTGTCCAGGTTGCTTTGTCAGCCCCAAGACTTACCGCGTGACTCATAAAACCACGGAGGGTCTCTTCGGATTGACCCTCACAATAAAACCAGCCGTGAACAGACTTGGAGCCGCTGTGAGTAGCCATAGCCAGAGGTGCTCTACCGGCCAGATAGAGGAGAACTGCTGTCTGTTCTTCCAATGATCCAGAATCCTGCNNGCTCTATCACTAGAAAGCGCCGAGGCCCTGTATTTTGGATGCAATGCTCAGAGACCTTTCCTTCCTGAGTAAGTCCCGTCTGGTTACTCATCGGACTGGGAACGATCAGAGCCATTCCAGAGAGATAACCCCTGAATGTCTCTCGTGGTCGGGTAAAAAACTGGTTGTTGGAATATCCGCAGCACAAGAGCGGATTGCCAGGGAACAGGATGTCAATTATTGCCTCAGTGTTGTCCTCGCTTTCCGGAATCAGTGGGTGCAACGGAGGAAAATGAGTAGGATAGTTCTCCACTACTCGCAGCCGCTCCTTCTGATCAAATACCGGCCACGATTGGTATCCCCCTGTTCCGCCGGTGGGATTGGCTATGCGCCGTTCTTTGAATGCTGCTGCCCTTTCTACCTGCCGCTCAATCTCCCCAGACTTAACCTCCATACCCTTGGTTACCCTTTTCAGGATACCTACAATCTCTGAGCTCCTGTATCTACCGTGGAGCTGAAGACTTGACCTGTGCAGCCAATCGTTCAGTCCTTGCCCTCTCCCTGGTGGTCTTCCAAGTTCTTCTAAAAGCGGATGCGGTAGCTCCTGTGAGGTAGCTGGTTTGATTACCTCTGTATTTTGANNGTTTATCTATATTTTCCATTGTTGCTGCCTTATTGTTTTGATTCGTTTCAATCGAACCAATTCTCAAACGTAATTATTTGAGATAAGGTAATTATACCAAACATTACCTAAGCATGGAAACAAAATTTAACATACTTCATAAAAATAATCGTAATTATTGACATTAACAGTGTAGAAAGATATAATTAGAAAATGAAAAGCCGCCAAAAAACTACAATTGCTATACTCAGAAATATCCTCGGGCCAATAACAGGAAGTGAAGCGACATTTGCTGCTTTAGTAGAAATGTCAGCTCCGTGGGTAAATAAAGTTAGTTCAGGTGCACTTAAACTTACACCAAAAACCGCTCAAAAGGTGTCACAAACGACTGGCGTATCAGCAGAATGGTTGCTCCAGGGTGATATTACTACCCCCCCAGTTGAATGTGATAACAAGACAAGGTACACACGACAGTCCTATGATCGGCATCTGGAAACGACCTTCAATCCCTCCAAAAACAACGAACAACTTGGGATAGCTGTCATGATGGCTTCGACGGTAAAGAGCCTCCAGAAATCCCTAGAAACCGGTAAGATCAGCACTGCAAAGAATGACCTCTGGGAATTCACACAGATGCTGAAGGGAAAGTACGGCATGACCGGTGACCGTGATGCCTGTCTTACTTTATCAAGGGAGATTCAGGGCGAAGTTGAGCAGATACTAGGGTGGAACGGGGCGGTCTAAAAGAAGAGAGCCAGCAAAACTTTCGATCTGCTGGCCCCGAGGATTTTCCCTCGAACTACCGAGAGAACTACTTCATTGTTGGCACCTAAGAAGCTGCGTTTCCAGAGCCAGCATCAAGCGCGGTACCAGATGGCTTACGGGCAGTTTTATCAAGAATCCTTTGAGCCAAGTCATCAACCTCTTCTTCCGTAAGCAGCTGGACCAAATCCGCCGATAAACCATTCGGGTATTTTTGATGTATGCTTACAATTTCCGCTTCCGTAAGAGGCCGAAACAGCTCTTTGATAATTTCGTGGTTTGCCTCTTTTTCATCAAGACCTGCTGCCTCGCATTTATTCAAACAATCGATGTACCAAGCTTCATGATCCTGACCCATAAGAGGGCGTGATGGGAGTTTGATTTCCACGTTCTCCCCCCTGCAATGAAGAAGGTATCTGTCTAAATGACGATTTGCGCGGCTCCGTAAAGCATCGATTTCTGGATCATCTTCCGGGGCTATGCCATNNATGCCATACTGAATCAGATCGTTATCGGGCAGATTCAGATCCTCCAATCTCGGCAGCGGAATGAAAATGACCATCCGCTCGTTTGGGAATTTTTCTTCTAACCACTTCACTCCTTCCCTGAAGATTTTGCTCAGATCGCTCGATGCAACCAAAACCGGTGGTAGTGACTGGATTGAATCGTATAAGTCGAATGCAAAAGCCCCCAGGTTTTGATCTGGTAGAGTGGTCACAGCCGTTACGATTGTGAGCGGGTGTCCCAGAAATTCGCTGTGTGGAGGAATTCCTTTGGGGTTCTGTTTCGCTGAATAAACGGCCGAAATAACCGATTCAAAATACTGACTGATTGGATTATCGTTGATTGTCATGGTGTTATCGAATTTTTAGGTGATTACTTATTGTGATGTCGTCTTTGCAACGAACAGGGACAGCAGGTTTGTGTGGCGATTTGCCAATAATTCTTGAACGACTATGGCAAACGAGCCATGCCCTCCTGGATCTCATGCCGATGAGTCAACACCTCGCTGGTACCGTTGTTGGTGGCGTGATTCATCATTTCTTGGTTAATCTTTCAGCAGGCGACTATTTGGGATCCCTCCCCACACGGAATTCGTTCAGTGCTTGAACGCACTGATCCTTGTCATACCGGACAACCTTTTTTCCGATCTGATAGAAGGGTAAAATTCCCTGCTTGCGATAACGCCTGATTGTACGAGAGGACACTGAAATAAAATCAGCAACCTCCGGCTCTGTGATGAGCTTTGCGATCTGCGGTTTCACCTTGATGACGACGAGAACCTACTTGCGCTCGTGACGATGAAGTTTCACGCGATACTCCTTGATCCC
>DKEN01000040.1 GCA_002452515.1 Spartobacteria bacterium UBA6821
ACCCTTCGCGGGCCATGGCAAAGATATTCCAGTTGGCCTTGCCGGCGGCGGGTTCCAAGTATTTACCGGTCCTGCCGCTGACGTAAAAAATATCGCCCGTGTTATTTGTGAGCACGGCGGGCGGGGCGTAACTTTGCAACACCAACTGATCCGCCAATGCCTGGAGACTGGCCGGAGGATTGGTCGCTGTCCGTGCCTCGGAAATGACCGCCGGGCCAGCGCTAAAGGACGATGGAAAGACAATCTGCTCCGGTCGCAACACGGATTCCATACGCCGGAAGAGCCGCGATTTGGCGTTTAACGGGGAAAAAAGATGGGTGAAATCCCCAACCGTCTCTGCGCTGCCTTGAAATAAAATGCCGCCGGGCGCGAGGCTGTAGTGAAAGAGAGGAATCAGTTTCTTCTGCACCTCGGTGGTCAGATAGATGAGCAAGTTGCGACAGCTCAATATGTCGAGCTTGGTGAACGGAGGATCCATGATGAGATTCTGCGGTGCAAAGATCACCATCTCACGGATTTCTTTGCGCACCCGGTNNCAATATCGGCGGTGATGTTGGCTGAAAAGATGCCCTGCCGGGCTTTTTCAATCGCGTCCCGGTCCAGGTCAGTGGCGAAGATTTGAATCGAAAATTTCCCCCTGGGCTTGATTTCATCAAGTGCCTCTTTAAACACGATGGCCAGGGAATAAGCTTCTTCACCCGTGGAGCAGCCGGGAACCCACGCGCGCAACGTCTTGCCGGGCGGGCGGCTTGCGAGTAACTCGGGAATGGCCTCTGAGCACAACTGCTCCCAAGCGGCGGGATCGCGGAAGAAATTCGTCACCCCGATCAGCAACTCCTTGAACAGCAGATCCAGCTCCTGCGAGTTCTCCTGCAAGTAGCGGACATAAGCCGTCATCTTGCTGATCTGATGAATGCCCATGCGGCGCTCGATTCGACGGTAGAGGGTGTTCCGTTTGTAAAAAGTAAAATCGTTGCCAGTATGAGCGCGCAAGAGAATGACCACTTTTTCCAGAGCGCTCTGCGCTTTGTCTTCCAGCACTTCTTCCGTCCGGGCGAGGAGCGGGGTACGTTGCAGATAGGTGAGGATTTTCCCCGGCAACTCCTCCGCCGGGGCCACGATATCCGCCAGCCCGGCGTCAATCGCGCTGCGGGGCATGGAGTCGAATTTGGCCGTTGCCGGCTCCTGCACCAGTACCANNAGCGGAAGAAAAAATCAATCGGAAGCCGCATCCCTCGCGTCGCAGTCGGCTTGAGCAAATACAGGACGCCATGCAGGATGGACATGTCTTTGTTCGGAGGAATCACATAGACGCAGTCCGGACACACCGTGGTGCGATCCTTGACTTGAATGACCTTCATAACCGTGGCACGCTGGAGCAGTTCGCACATGATGCCTTTGCGCGTCGGATCGAGGTGCTGAACAATAACGAACGCCATGCCGCTGCCTGTCGGCACTCGCTTCAGGAACTGATCCAAGGCTTCGAGCCCCCCGGCGGAGGCCCCGATGCCGACGATGGGAAATGTCGCAATCACGGCAGATGTTTCCGGACGAATTGTTGAAACGGGCTTTTTTTGTCGGCGTGACGATGATGACTTTTTTTCCATGTGCTTATTTCCTGCGTGTCATCATGGCATCTATGGTTCCGCTCGAACAGTGCGTCTCATCACAAGTTTTTTTAATGGCATGCGAGTGTGCATGACTGACAGTGATCATCCGGCCAGTTTTTATCCTCTGTCCGCACCAACCAGCTCGATTAACTTTGGAGCGATTGTGTTCAAAGAGAGGATAAAATCTACGTCCCCAGTCTTGATGGAAGTCTCCGGCATGCTGAAATCTTGCGACGTGGGTCGGTCTTGCACGATGACCGTTCCTCCCTTTTCCTTGATGATTTGCACACCAAAGGAACCATCCCCATCACCGCCGGTGAGCACCACAGCAATGGCATTTTTTCCATAAGTCTTCGCCACCGAAGCAAACAATGGCTCGGCCGAGGGACGGGAAAAATGAANNAGGAATGAGCACATCGCCGGTATGCGCCTGGGTGACATCCAGAGGCGTGCGGCAGTTCAGAATCTCTGCGAGGAGACTTTTGTGATCGGGAGCAAGGTGCATCACAATGGCAATGGCTGCCGGAAAATTCGCCGGCAAGCCTCCCAGAATGATGGACAAAGCTTTTAAGCCGCCAACCGATGCGGCCATAGCGATGACCGGAAAAGAATGACGCACCGAGGCAACAGGGAACTCCATGCGCGCATCTGGAGTGGACTTGGTTAATCGGTGCGCCGATACAGATTTCGCATTCATGGAACTGTAAAGATTAACGGTTAAGGTTGCATGCGTATCTTGGAGTTTCAATTTTTCAGCAGTTCCAGCAATGCCGTGGCCGCTGCAGCGGAGGAGGAGGGATTTTGGCCCGTGATTAGCAAACCGTCTGTTTGCACATAAACTCCCCAATCCGGACCTTTGCTGTAATGAGAGCCAGCCTTTTTCAACTCATCTTCCAGCAAAAACGGCACCACCTTGGTCAGTTTCACCACAGCTTCCTCGGTGTCGGAAAAACCAGTCACCTTCTTGCCTTTAATCAATGGATCCCCGTTGGGCAAGTTGACATGGAGCAAGGCGCATGGCGCATGACAAACCAGGGCCATCGGTTTTCCCTGTTGCTGGAAGGCTTCGATCAACGCGATGGAATTCGTATCTTGGACCAGATCCCACATGGGGCCGTGCCCGCCCGGATAAAATACTGCATCAAAATCAGATGCTTTGACGTCCCTTAATTTCAACGTCTGCGCCAATTTCTGTTTAAGCGGTTCGTCTTTGTCGAAACGGTGAGTGAATTTGGTTTGTGCCACGGGCAGTTCACTGCTGGGATCGATCGGCGGCTGTCCACCGTTTGGCGATGCCAGGGTGATTTCCGCGCCTGCATCCGCTAGCTCATAATAGGGAGCCGCGAACTCTTCCACCCAGAAACCGGTTTTCTTGCCGGTATCACCCAGCTCGCTGTGCGACGTTAAGACAATTAATATTTTCATGATGATAGGGGCTGCCAATAACCGGGGAGAATAATAGAGTCATCCAGTTGTGTTTTCGCTCTGGATGGAAAATCACTCTGATTCACCATCCACTTCTAGTGTAACGCTACGCAATTGGCTCAGCAGTCGCCATGGGGTCTTTACCTACGGAGCTACCCAGGAGCGTTCAGAATGTTCAAGATCTCCATCCTTCCAGATGCAGCAAAATGGTCTGCGCTTTTGCCAAAAAACCTCATCTTTGGGAGATGCCGAAAATCAATCGTCATCTCCTCGAAATCGCTCTCGCTCCAGATTGGCGATCGAGGGCAGAAAGGTGGAGCGGTCCACTTTCCTTTTAACTGATGGACAGATCGACTATCTCTCGACTAGCCCTATTCAAAACACCGCGTTTTTTGGTGTCGCACTCCACTCCATGAACGTCATCGCTTCGGAAAATCATTGTGAATCTCCGGCATTGCCCTTGCGCGATGTGCTGCTGTTGATTCATTACTGGTTGCCCGTGCTGCTCGGGTGGTCCGTTGTGCGTGTGATCCAGCACGCAGAGGGAACTGTTTGTTCTCAAGCCGGACTGACCCTGCTGTTGGCTGGAATCGGCGCGGCTTACAGCCTTGACCGGGTTATCGACACACCAGAGGGAACGAAAATGACTCCTTGGCTAAGGGGGACGTTATGGGGAGGTGTTGCCCTTTGTGTCGGAATAATCATCTTTCTTGTGGCTACCAACAAAATTGACCATCGCGTTCTGGGAGTTATTGCCATTCTCACCACGGCAGGTTTGGTTTATTCCCGCCTCAAACGATTACCTCTCTTGAAGACTGCCGTCGTTGCCATTGCCTGGACATGGGCCTGCTTCGCACTTCCTTTTAATGGTGGCGTCGGTCATTTGCCATTTTTTGATGTACTGCTTCCTCTGATGCTTCTTATCGCCGCAGGTTGTATTCTCTGCGATTTGAAAGATATAGAAGTGGATCGACGACAGCAGATACCAAGCCTGCCCGCCATCTTTGGGATGCGCGCGACCTGCCTCATCGCAATGGGAATGGCCTTTCTCGCAGCCATCCTGGCCCTGGCACACCACCGATTTGGTATCGCTTCCGGAGCACTACTGCTTATGGTTGCAGCTCAATTTTCCTCCCTCCTAGCCATGGAATCCCTAGGCCCCATCATGATCGATTCGATTTTGATCGTTCCGGGTGTACTGATTTCAACTGGGATAGTCTGAGTTGACCTCAAGGGAACGGCTGATTTAATCCCATGATGACCGCTGTAGGACAAAAGCTCGTTGCCAGTTTCCAAAAAATTCATGGAAAAGCTCGTCCGGCAATCGCCATCTCTATCTTTGGCTTGGTGGCCAGCTTGGCTTCCGTTGGCTTTCAGCTCTCCATTAACTGGGTCTTCAAGCTTTGTTATCTGAATCAGACAGGAGGGAGCTTCCTGCATTTCGCCTTGATTACTCTCTCTGTGATTGTTGTCACATCCCTCATCACAGGCTGGCTCCTGAACTCCTACTGTCCCGAGGCGGCCGGGAGCGGAATACCTCAGGCAAAGCTGGCATTCGGGAAAGAGTTCGGCTTTGCGCCCAAGAGGATCGCCTGGATCAAATTTCTAGCAGGCGTCCTTAGCATCGGAGGAGGCCAGAGTCTGGGCAGGGAAGGCCCCTCGGTTCAAATTGGCAGTAATCTAGCCTCCTCCATCGCTGGTTTTCTGGGTGTACCGAAGCAAGGAAGGCGCGCCGCGAGTGCTGCTGGTGCTGCTGCAGGATTGTCAGCCGCATTCAATGCGCCACTGGCAGCGATAGCCTTCGTACTGGAAGAAATCATCGGCGATTTGAATAGCCCCTTGATCGGAGGCATTCTTCTGGCATCCGTGATTGGTGCCTTGGTGGTGCATGCAATCATAGGACCTCAACCGGCTTTTGCATTGTTGAGAATCAATGAACCTTCATGGAAAGCCTACCTGCTCATGCCGGCTGTCGCTGCCCTTGCTGCCCTCATCGGAGTTTATTTCCAACGCACCTCTCTGAACCTGCGCGCGAAGTCAGTTAAATTTCGTGCAATTCCCAAATGGCTTCATCCCTTGGGAGGAGGACTGGCGACTTGGGTCATCGGTATCGGAGTTTTTGCGGGGACAGGTCACTTGGGAGTTTTTTCTTTAGGATATGATGATCTAACTGATGCGCTAAGTCATGGAATGGCATGGCGTCTGGCGGCCCTGCTCCTGGTTGGAAAATTTCTTGCGACAATTGTTTCCTACGGCTTAGGCGGCTGCGGTGGTATTTTTTCTCCCAATCTTTTTTTCGGCGGAATGTGCGGAATTTGTGTTGGTGGCATTGCATCCCTATTTTTCCCGTTGACCTCTGCGGACCATGTGTTGCTTGCCGTGGGGGGAATGAGTGCCTGCCTCGGAGCAGTGGTCCAGGCACCGGTATCGGCGATTCTCATTATTTTTGAGATGACCCACCAGTTTACTCTTGTTCCAGGACTCATGCTGGCCGGGTTGATCAGCCAAGTCATTGCTCGGCGGATGAATCAAACCAACTTCTATGAAACAGTGCTATTACAAGATGGGCATCGGTTGGAACAGTTCATGCCGCCCAGAGATTTACGGAGCTGGCAAAACCTTCCTATCTCGGCGATCGCTCAATTCAACCCTGTGGTAATCGAAGATCTTTCAGAGGTCGGGTTAAAGGCGATTCTTGAGCTACACCCCTACCGGTATTTCCCTATCGTCGAGAGTGGACAACTCAAGGGTATCGTCGGAAGGAGGGAAGTAGAGGTCTCCCTGAGCGAACATCGACCTTTGAGAGTTGATCCTGCGATCTCCTGCCCTCCGGGTCAGATCATCCGCGAAATGCAGCATCATTTCATCGAAGAAACCTCAGGATTCATAGTGCTGAGCGATGCTCCCAACGGGCGTGTTCTCGGCGTAGTTACTCTGCATGATATTTTGAGAGCACAACTCGCCATGAGCGAGCGGGTAAACAGCGAGTAGACTTTGTGAAATCTCACTAACAAACTGACCTGCCTCGGATCTCTGAGTTCCTCTAGGTTGAGCTTGTTTTGCGCAGCGAGGAACGGGATGGCATGGAGACCGTCTCGGATTATTGTCCAGATGGCAGGGGCAGCATGTTCATGATATTGGCTGGAGCTTTTCTGGCCTGCATCAGTTCCGCCATCTTCTTCATGTAGGGATCGACATGGTGAAAATATTTTTTGTACCCGGCACAGAGATAGTTGAGCCCCTCCTCTCCGTCCGGTGTCGTCAGAAAGCGGTGCTTGGGGCACTCCCCGTGACAGGCAAACCGCACATCACACTCGCGACAGTATTTGGGTAGTGTCTCAGACTTGGCCTGACCAAAGGACCTCTGCTGGTCTGAATTCACCATGGCTCCGAGAGAGTCGTTCATGATGTTTCCAAGATGGTATTTGGGATACACAAAGTGATCGCACGAGTAGAGGTCTCCATTGTGTTCGACAGCTAGGGCCTCGCCGCAGTTTTCCAAGAAGAGGCAGAGTCCGGGACCGTGACCCGACCAAATACCCAGAGACACATCAAACATCTGGACGAAGACCTTGCCGACATCGCGGCTCACCCATTCATTGAAGATGGTGATGAGAAAATCCCCATAGAGTTCGGAGGGCACGCTCCAGCGGGTCACGGGTGAAGGTAGCTGTCCTGACTCGGGCGGTTCAGCAAAATCCAAGCCATTCACGACGGCGCTTTCGCCGGGCAACCGCTCCACAAGCGGGATGAACTGAATGTACCCCGAACCTACCTCCCGGAGAAACTCATAGACCTCAAGGGGATGTTTGGCATTGCTGGCACTAACCACCGTGAGTGTATTGAACTCCACCCTGTGTTTTTTCAGCAGGTTGATTCCATCCATGACGCGGTCAAAGGTAGGCTTCTGCCCCTTGTCCAGACGGTAGGTGTCGTGCAGCTTGCGGGGGCCGTCAATACTCAGGCCAATCAGAAAACTATTCTCTTGAAAAAATGCGCACCACGCATCATCCAACAATGTTCCGTTGGTCTGGAGCGTATTGTTGATCTTTCTACCTCCAGAGTGCCTTCGCTGTAACTCGACAATCTTTTTGAAATACTCCAGCCCCAAGAGCGTAGGTTCCCCACCCTGCCAGGAAAAGGTCACCTCCAAGGTGTTTTGTGAAGCAATGTACTGTTGGATGTAGGTCTCCATCACCTCGGGCGTCATCTTGAAGTTTTCCCCTTTGGGAAAGAGCTTCTCCTTCTCCAGGTAGTAGCAGTAGGTGCAGTCGAGATTACAGATCGGGCCAATCGGCTTGGCCATGACATGAAAGTTCCGGGACTCGGGGGATCTGTTATTCAATGGGCGCAGTAAGTGGTGCTGCACCATCTCACCTGCAACGTCGGGAGCACAATACTATATGAAGAGGGATGCGTTATGAGTTACTACGAATGAAGATTCATATTGCTTTAGAGAAATCTTGGAACAACTTCTTAGCATATGGACCCCCATACCTCTCCATCGGCTTCCCCAAAAACTGAATCGAAGCAGGTACTAAAACGAGATTTCTTAAAAATGATCGGAGGGGCTGGGGCAATGATGGCAGCCGAGGGGTCAATTAATCTCTGGCCACTCCAGGCAGCACCCGCACCTTCCGGCAGGAATGTGATCATCTTTCTCACTGACCAAGAACGGGCGCTTCAATGGTTTCCACCCGGTTGGGCCGCAGCAAATTTGCCCTGTCAGACCGCCTTGGCTAATACAGGCGTCACTTTCTCCCACTCCTACACCAACACGGCGATGTGTACTCCCGCGAGGACGACGCTTTTTACCGGGCTCTATCCGGCACAACATCTTTCGACAAATACCCTCAGCGAGGGCAACGTACAGTCAGAGAGCGAGCACCAACTCAATCCAACCTATCCCAATCTTGGAACGGTCATGACGTCCGCAGGATATGAGATGGTCTACATCGGGAAGTATCACCTGAGCAAGGGCATCATCCAGCCCAATAGTGTTAACATCTGGGACGACATCGAACGCTACAGCTTCACCCAATGGGATCCGCCAGACGCTGGCCGGAACACTGCCCTAGGCGACTATGGCGGCGGAAACGCAGACAACGATTCCCGCTATATCAGCGACGCCCTCGACTACCTCACCGATAAGATCAACAACCCTGGGGGCAAGCCCTTCTGCCTCGTGATTTCCTTGGTCAATCCTCACGATGTGCTCGGCTATCCCAATAACTACATCACCGGTGGCTATACCAATAACTTTGGTGGAGTTTCCGACTGGATCGCCCCCACCACACCTCCGATCGGATTGCCCCCGACGGTGAATGAGAATCTGGCCACGAATTTCAAGCCTACCTGTCAGGTGGAATATTTGGCCAAGTGCGCTGGATTGGGAGTTTTGCCAACCGCCCAGTTGCAGATCAACTATCTGAACTTCTATGGCAATGTAATGAAGTATGTGGACAGTCAGTTTCAGCAGGTCATGGATCTTTTGAACACGGCTCCCACCCTGTTGAACAACACCTGGATCGTCCGCACCTCCGATCATGGGGAATACGGGATGGTTCATGAGGGACTGCGCCAGAAGTCCTTCTCTGTGTACGATGAGGCCATCCGCGTTCCGCTCATCTGGTCCAATCCGGTCGATTATCCTGCCGGTCATGGCCAGCAGTGCGACCAACTCGTCGGACATGTCGATTTCCTTCCGACTCTCTGCTCCATGCTGGGAATCAATCCCAAACAATACCGTTTCTCGGGCACGGACTACAGCTCCCTGATCAAGAACCCCGCTGGCCCAGCTGTTCAGGATTACATCCTTTTTACCTACGACGATATCTGGTGCGGTCAAAACGCAGCAGGAAATCCCAACGGCATTGTGGGGGCTCCAAATCGTATCCGTGCTGTCCGGCAACTTGACTATGTCTATGCCTACTACTTTGACGGACAGGGCGTAGCCCAGCCTCAGACAGAATTCTACGATTTAAGAACATTCGCCAATCATGGCACGGATACCGACATGAATCACGTTCTGGCGCCCATTCTCCCCGACGGATATGTCCCGACAGGCAATCCGGTTGAGTATACCAATCTCTCTGCATGGGCTGAAGGATTGCGCACCCTGAGAGGGAATCCGACCCTAATCACCCCGAGCTTGCTAGCCACGAGAACCCAGATGCAGAAACAGTTGCAGCAGGCCGTGGCAACCAAGCTCCAGCCCCTTCCGATCCAGCCGGCGGTCCCTCCTCAGAACTTCAGTATTGGCGAAGTCAACTGGACCGACGACTACGGACAGCTCCAGAGCGCACTGCAGATCACCTGGCTCTCGCGTTCCTCGACCCAGTACGAACTCCAGCTCTCGACGGATCATATCACCTGGACCAGCGTCGGAGATCCCCTGCCGGGCAACAACGGGCCGATCATCCTGACCCAACCGGTCACCGGCCTGAATGTCTCCTACCGTCTCGCCTGGAGACCGAATCCCGACAATGAACGCATTCCTGAACCGCAGATCAGGTAATCTCGGAATTCTGATCCTCCCACCCAAACCTTTTCCCATGAAAAACCTTCTCTGCGGTCTTGCTCTTCTCGCTGCGGCAGCAATGATTCCCTGCCCTGCTAAGGCTGCAAGTGGCTTCAGCAGCACGACGCTTGGCAATCAGTACATCTACATCGAACCGAGCAACACAACCTGCGTCGCACCGCAGTTTCTCTGCCCGGGTAGTGGTCTACTCACCCAGTCCGGCATCACGACCAATACCGTCTATGGGGTCACCGAGGCAGTCACCAATGGAACGATTGCCTACCTTTCTTTCAGTAATAACTATGCCATCGGCGGTGATTTCGCCGTCTCCGCAGTGGCTACCAATGGAAGTAACGCAATATTCACTTTGGTCGGAAAGCCACCCTTAAACAGCTACGGAGTTCCTCTCTCCAATAACGTCTACCAGTATAACGGCAGCAACCAACCGACGACCTACTATGCCTTGGTCACTGCCGGAACCCAAAAGGGCAATTTCTTTACCGTGGTTTCAAACACAACCAATACCCTGACCATCGACTCCGAGGGGGTAAAACTTGCCGCCAAGGATGTGCAGGCCATCAATCTGCTCCCCTACTGGACACTCTCTGCACTCTTTCCATCCAGTCAGGCAACCATCTCCTTCATCCCGACCACCAATACCTCGAATGTCATGACGACTGTGGTGATCTCTCCTCCCACGACGACGGGTACCAACCAGCCGCAGAGCGTGGGACCCTCCTTCTATTTCAATGCCTCCCTTACCAACTGGGTCAGCACAACAAACCCCACCGTGAGTGCGGCGGATGCGGTGATCCCACCCGGCTCCTATGTCTATGTACAGAATCTCGGGAGTAACACCTATCCTTTGTATGAATTTATTTCAGGCTCAGTGATGACGAACCAGTTTAACATTTACTTCACTGCCTCGGCTTCCAATAGCGTCATCAGCTACTTCTCCCTCCCCCGTTCCACGGATTATCAACTCTCTAAAATCGGATTTACGGATTTGAATTTTACCCAGAGTCCCAGCAAATCCCCCCTCGCCCGCAACGATGTCCTCATCATTGATAATGGTCACGGAGGGGTCGGTGCCATGTACTACAAGTACAAGAACCAATGGTATAATACCTCCAGCGATGCCCTACCCACCAATCCGGTGCTCCCGGCTGGCACTGTGTTTGGTGTAAAGAAGCCCTCATCCCAAAACGCCACTTCGCTCCTCGTTAATCAAAGTAATCTTACGGCACCCACAGTCGTTCCCGCTGCCTCGATATTCAAAGCCGTCTATCCTCTTCCCTCGCCGGCTCCGGGCGCACCGACGAATACTCCGAACACAGGCGGGGATTAGTTTCCCTGCCGGTCTCGTATAGCAACTAGCTAAATACTAGTAACTTACGCTATTTTGAATAAGGCTCGCTGGCAAAAGGAGGGCACTGGGTTAGGCGAGTCGTTTGTTTGCAGCAACCACGGCTATTTAAGAACAAAAAAGGAAGAAAAAGGAAAGGAGTGACTATTTCCGGAATTTGCCCCAAACTTAAAAAAGGCTATTCATCCCCAAAATGAAAACTCGTACTCCAGCAAAAAAACGAACCAAGCTCAGAAAGGATCATGTAGAAATACCGGATGCTGAAGCCCTCTTCGGCTTGATTTACGGCCAGTTCACCTTGCAGCAAATTGCGCTGCATGTAAAAAATCAAACTCTTGAAGCAACCAAGACTGCCTTCAAGAAACGAAAACGCATCAGCTAGATTATCGCTCATCGGAGATCAGCGATCTTGGATTGACTTCAACTGATCAGCAGCAGTCTCGGATTTTGTCCAGGTAGAGTGGCAGGAGCACGATGAATGCACGGTGGCACCGCACAGTCCGGATACTCGATGGCAATCCGCCAGAGGTTGCCAACCCCAAAGGAATAAGGGCGTGCCTCTGGAAGAGGGACATAGTGCAGGTCATAATAATTGTCATTCAGGTACTCGAGGAAACCATCATCATCTAGTCCTCCATACTGCTCAAGAAGCAGGGCGCGAGTCTCAGGGATATCCACCCGTCGAATAGCCTCTTCGTTAAACACCCCTTCTGAGGAGAGTCCGTAATAGGTGCAGAGATAGGTATCCGCTACCACCGTAGCGCTGTCTGCGTGAAAGGATTGGACATGCGTTGGAACCGGTCTGGCTTCTAGGTCGTGGTGGTAACCATTGACGCAGTCTAGAACAGGAGAGAGTTCCTGGGTGCGGAGGAGTTCCTGATCCGCGAGAAGAATGTTTCGGGCAAGCTTTCCCTCGTTGCTCAGGGAGAGCTCTTTGAGACGATCCTCCTCAATGGTGGTGATTCCACTCCCCACTCCAAGGTTTGCCACCACTTCACCGAAATCACCTGGCAACGTTCGCTTCCAGCAGAGGGCATTGAGATTGCCTTCAAAGGGAGTCGAGAGGAGCTCTTCGAAACTCGTCACCATTTTGATCCGCCCATAGTCAGCAGAAACGACTTGTGGAGGAGTGGTTTGGTTCATTGGGAAAATGGAATCGTGCGAAAAGGGTTATTTAGCCAGTTTGGAAGCTGGCAAATACCGTGGGAAGTTTTATAGAATTTTTGGCAGTAGTTATTCCCTAAATCACGAATGTGAAGCAGGAATGATCATTACCATTTCACATCATGCGATTTTACACCAAGCGGAGAAAGATGCCATCCATCACGATTGTTTCGCTGATTGATATTCTCGCAATTCTGCTGATCTTTTTCATCGTCACGACGACCTTCCGCGAGAGACTGCCGCAGCTTCAAATCAATCTTCCGGAATCCAAAGCAGCAGCAGCAGCACCACAAGAGGCCAAGAAGATCATCCTGCTTCAGATCAAAGGACCTGATGAAATCATGTTCGATGGCAAGGCTGTCACCTCAAAGAATCTTGCTGCTGCCATCAAGGATGCTCAGAAAAGAAATCCCGGATGTTCCATCACCATGCAGGCTGACAAAGAAGCCCCGTTCGGTGCCGTTGTGACCGTGCTAGATGCCCTTCAGGAAGCTGGAATAAAAAATATCCCGGCAATCGCCAAGCCCGTCGCCAAATGAGTCGCAAAAAGCATTCCTCGGATATCAAGCCCCTGGAAGTCGTGAAATACGGCCACCCGGCCCTCCGTAGTAAAGGCCGAAAGATCGAGAAGATTGATGATTCTCTTTTGAGGCTAGCCGAAGAAATGCTGGCCACCATGTATGAGGAGGAAGGATGCGGTCTCGCTGCCCAGCAAATCGGTCGTTCTATCCAACTGGCAGTCATTGATGTCATCCCTGCGATGGAAAACCGTCCAAGCCGCGCCTGGGTAAACGGTCGGGAAATCGAAGTGGATTCGATCATGCCCCTTGTGATGATCAATCCGAAGATTCATTCCGTCGGAGAAGATCGGGATGTTGATGTCGAGGGATGTCTGAGCATTCCGGGGCTTCAGGAAGAGGTGGATCGTCCGGCCCGAGTCCGTGTGGTCTGTCAGGATCTCTCGGGTGAAACCCTGGATTTTGAATCCGAAGGATTACTTGCACGAGCCGCACAGCACGAAGTCGATCATCTCCAAGGGATTCTTTTTATCGATCATCTCCCGCCCGATATCTTGAAACCCCATCAGCCCCTCCTGCGGAAGCTCCAAGCCAAGGCACTGGATTTCTGAGTCACTTGTACACATGCTACCATCATCGTCATGAGGCAGTTACTAGCACTCCTGTCCATACTGCTGCTAGCGCCTTCGGGAGCGCAGGCCGAAAGCTGGTCTTTTGCCGTCGCCGGAGATGATAGAACGGATGCTACTGCAATCTCGATTGATCCTACCGGAATTCATACTGAAGTTCTGAAAAAAACTCTTCTGAATCTCGCCCAGAACAAACCTGCCTTTTTGCTTTTCACGGGAGATCTCGTCTACGGAGACAACCTTCGTATTCGTGATAAGATCGCGGAGCAATTCGAAGCTTGGAAATCCTTGGTCAAAACTGAAATTCCTAATCTCCCCGTGCTCCCGATCCGTGGAAACCATGAGCTCAATGGGGATCCAAACGGCGAAACATGGCTGGCTTCATTCAAGCCGGTTCTCGATGCCAATAAAGTCGCCTATTTTCCAAGTCAAAAGGGTTTCAGCTACTCCTATTCACCACCAACTCACCCAGAAGTAGTAGTAATCGGCCTGGATCAATTCATGCCAGCAACCCCTCACCGTGTTGACCTGGCAGGATTGGAAAGTGCCCTGAAATCGGCCAAAGCCAACGGAGCCAAACATATCTTTGTCTTTGCTCATGAAATGGCCTTCACCTGCGGGATGCATCCGGACAGTGACAACATGGCCGCCTTCCCTACGGATCGTGATAAGTTCCTCGAACTCCTCCGAACCTATGGTTGCGACTATTTCTTTGCCGGACACGATCACCTGTATGACTGGATGGAGATTAGAAACTGGCGTTGGCCCAAGGACTATCACTTGAACCAGGTCGTTGCCGGAACGGCTGGGGCCCCCTTCTATCCAGATAAAACCTACTTCGGCAACCATGACGGCTACGATCTTTTCCGTCTTGATCACAAACAGAATACCTATGGCTACTTGTTAGTGACCATCAATGACGATGCCAAAGGGGATGAAAAACCCGTGACTGTCAGTTTCGAAACGGTGACGCCTTAACCTCGTTTCTTCATCACAACCCGATAAGCTTCTACCAATACTTTTATGCTCACTGCCCATTACCCCACCCTTCTTGCCATTCATAGCGATCTACGCTGGCTCATTCTCATCGCCGGTGCCGCTGCACTAATTGGATGCGTAATCGGAATTTCCAGAAAAAAACCTTTTGCACCGCTGGGACGGCTTCTCGGACTGCTCTATGTCTCCTTCCTTGATACCCAGTTTCTTGTCGGCATCCTTCTTTCCATCTCAAGTCCGATCGTCCGAGCCGTCTGGTCAAATCCTGCTGTCGGGATGAAAAATGATGCCCTGCGCTTCTTTGCCGTCGAGCACACATTTGCCATGCTGATCGCGCTGGCCCTAGCCCATATCGGTGCTGTCAAAAGCCGCAAAGCCAAGGAATCTCTGAAAGCCTACAAAGTCGCAGTGACTTGGTATGCGGCCTCACTGGCAGTGATTCTTCTCGGTATTCCTTGGTGGCGCCCCTTGCTCCGTCTCTGAACTATAAAAATATCACTCGGTGACATCCACCGGCAGGCAGGAGCAGAAGATATTCCGATCCCCATAGACATTGTCCACGCGTGAGACAGAGGGCCAGAATTTATGGTTCTTGAGCCAAGGGGCGGGATAGGCTGCCTGCGTGCGTGAATAAGGGCGATTCCACTCATCTGAGATGACCGTCAGTGCAGTATGCGGTGCTCGCTTGAGGGGATTATCAGTCTTGTCGAGATTCCCCGATTCAATGGCGGTCAGTTCCCCATGAATGGCAATCATCGCATCACAGAAGCGATCAAGTTCCTCTTTGGATTCGCTCTCCGTCGGCTCCACCATCAATGTTCCTGGCACAGGCCAGCTCATGGTAGGAGCGTGAAAGCCGTAATCCATGAGGCGCTTGGCCACATCCTCCACTTCAACACCGGCACGGGTCTTCCATTCACGCAGATCGAGGATACATTCATGAGCCACGGTTCCGTTGACTCCCTTGTACAGAACGGGAAAATACGAATCCAAGCGCTTGGCGATGTAATTGGCATTCAGGATGGCAATCGCACTTGCCGCAGTGAGGCCATCGGGTCCCATCATGCGAAGATACATCCAGCTGATGACACAGATACTGGCACTTCCCCAGGGGGCGGCACTCACTTCGCCAACGGCTTGAGAGCCACCCGTTGGAATCACGGAATGGCCGGGAAGATAAGGGGCAAGATGTTTGGCAACACCTATCGGACCGACCCCGGGACCTCCTCCTCCATGAGGAATACAGAAGGTCTTGTGCAGATTGAGGTGACAGACATCGGCTCCGATGTCACCGGGACTGCACAGCCCTACCTGAGCGTTCATATTGGCACCATCCATGTAAACCTGTCCTCCCGCCTCATGGATAAGTTCACAAATGAGTTTGATGCTCGATTCAAAGACACCGTGGGTTGATGGATAGGTCACCATCAAGGCGGAAAGTCGTTCGCGATGGAGAGCAATCTTGGCCTTCAGATCAGCGAGATCAATATTTCCATCGGAATCGCAGGCGACTCCGACAATTTCCATGCCTGCCATGGCCGCACTGGCGGGATTGGTGCCATGGGCGGAAACAGGAATGAGACAGATCGTGCGGCGGGCATCCCCACGGGCACGGTGGTACGCCCGGATGACCAAAAGACCGGCATATTCCCCCTGCGATCCTGCATTCGGTTGAAGTGAGACGGCATGAAAGCCGGTGATTTCAGCAAGCCATTTTTCCAGTTGAGCGAAAATCTTGGCATATCCCTCAGCTTGGGAGGGTGGGATGAAGGGATGCAGAGATCCTATTGTCTCCCAAGTCACCGGGAACATCTCAGAAGTTGCATTGAGTTTCATCGTGCATGATCCAAGAGGAATCATCGATGTGGTCAGTGAGAGATCCTTGGCCTCCAGACGGCGGAGATAGCGAAGCATCTCTGTCTCAGTATGATAACGATTAAAGACAGGGTGTGTCAGAAATGAAGTTGTCCGACGCAGATGGTCGGGGGTCTGCCATGTAATGGGATTTGTCTCCGTGGAACCACTTCCCTTGCCAAAGAATTCGACAAGTGACTTGATGTGATCGGTCGTCTCATCGAGTGAAATGGTGACTGCCTTTTCACCAAGAAATCGAAGATTGATTCCTGCTTTTTCGGCTCTCGATCGGAGTGATGCCGAATCGGCTGGGGAGAGATTGATTCTGACCGTGTCGAAAAAAGGTGCCTCAACCACATCCCAGCCTGCCTTGGAGAGTGTTGCCGCAAGTTTGAGAGCATGGAGATGGATACGCTCTGCAATCTCACGAAGCCCCTTCGGCCCGTGATAGACCGCATACATGGCGGCCATCACCGCAAGAAGTACCTGGGCCGTACAGATATTGCTGGTCGCCTTCTCCCGGCGGATATGCTGTTCCCGGGTTTGAAGCGTGAGTCGGTAGGCAGGATTGCCATCGGCATCACGGGAAATGCCGACCAGACGACCTGGGAGCCGCCGTTTGAATTCATCGCGCGTCGCCATGTACCCGGCGTGAGGACCTCCGTAGCCCATTGGTACTCCGAATCTCTGGCTTGAACCGATCACGATATCAGCACCAAATTCACCTGGGGGCTTTAGCAAGGCCAAGGCAAGCGGATCACTAGCAAAGGCCGCAAGACCACCTGCTGCATGGATTTTCTCAACAAATTCTGTAGGGTCGCTGATGACTCCGTCCGTGGCAGGATATTGAAGAATACCTCCGCAGAGTCCCGAGGCGGGGATCTTATCTAGTCCCCCCACGATCAACTCAACACCAAGTGGTTCAGCACGGGTAAGAAGCAGGGAAATTGTCTGGGGATGACATCCTTCAAAGACAAAAAAGCGAGAGGTACTCTTTAAATCATGGCACATCGCCATTGCCTCGGCGGCAGCGGTGGACTCATCAAGCATGGAGGCATTTGCGATGGCCATCCCCGTCAGATCACAGATCATGGTCTGAAAATTGACCAGGGCTTCCATACGCCCTTGGGAAATTTCCGCCTGATACGGCGTGTAGGCCGTGTACCATCCCGGGTTTTCAAAAATATTGCGCCGGATGACAGCAGGGAGATGGGTGCCATGATATCCCATCCCGATATACGAGGGACGGATTTCATTCAGAGAGGCCAGATCGCGGAGTTCAGCAAGCGCCTCTTCCTCGGAAGCAGCGTGAGGGAGTTCCAGCGAACGTCGCAGACGAATTTCTTCGGGAACTGTCGCTGAAATCAACTCTTCCAGCGTGTCATAACCGACACTCTTCAACATTTCACAGACACTCTGGTGATGGGAACCGAGGTGACGGCGTGAGAATCGACCGCGTGTCAGGACAGCATCAAGTGTCTCTTTGCCAACAAGTCCGTCGCCGCTCATCAGGATATCTGAGCGATATAGGCTTCGGGAGAAAGCAGGGCCTCAATTTCAGCGGGATTGGAAGGGCGGATTTTAAAAATCCATCCCTGACTAAAGGGATCGGTGTTGAGGAGGGCGGGATTTGAAGTAAGCGCCTCATTCACCTCCGTCACCACACCAGAAATCGGAGAGTAGATGTCACTGGCGGCTTTGACTGATTCCACAACGGCAGCAGTAGTTTCCGCTTTTACCTCGGCCCCTATTTTCGGGGGCTCCACATAGACGATGTCTGTTAATTCCGCCTGCGCATGATCGGTGATGCCAACCGTGACACTATCCCCATCAGAGCGTATCCATTCGTGGGTCTTGGCGTAGCGGAGATCAATGGGAACATTCATGAAATGATCGGATGGAGTTGGGTTTATTGGAGGTTGATCAGGATTTCTACAGTTTCTTGTAAAATGGCAGAGTCGTGACACTAGCGGGATATCGGCGACCGCGCACTTCAATTTCAAGCGGAGTGCCCGCTACGGAAAGCTGCTGAGGAAGATAGGCCATCGCAATACCCTCCCCTAAACTTGGGGAGAGTGCCCCGCTACAAGTCTCACCAACTGCACTTCCATCGCTAAGCACAGCGTAATGGGCCCGCATAGGCGGCCCCTGGAGAGTAAGTTTCAACGGCGTCAGCAACTCGGAAAGTCCTGCATTTCTCTGTAATTCAAGGGCTTGCCGGCCGATAAAATCGGGTTTTTGCGGATCATCCAAGGCGACGAATTTTCCGAGATTGGCTTCCAAGGGCGTGCGGGTACGGGCGAGATCAGAGCCATTCAGGGGATAGCCCATTTCCAGGCGCAGCGTATCACGACAGCCAAGACCTGCCGGTTTGACACCGGCCTTGAGAAGACCGTTCCAAAGGGCTTCTCCTTCGGAGGTAGGAACAAAAAGTTCGAATCCATCCTCTCCCGTATATCCAGTACGAGCCACCAGTTCTGGAACAACTCCCTCCGCAGTTGAAAGCAGGGAAAGTCCATTACGCTTCGGCACCTCACACTCAGGATAAAGCGAGCGGAGAATCTTTTCGGAATCGGGCCCTTGAAGGGCGATGGCAGCATAATCATCACCTAGATCCTTCAGGGCAACGGTACCATCTTCTGGCAGGTGGGCCCGCATCCACTCCAAGTCTAACTCGCGGCAGGCGGCGTTGATGACCAGGAAATACTCCTCCTCATCGTTGCGATAGATGATGAGGTCATCAATCACGCCACCCTTCTCATCGAGCATCAGCGTGTATTGACCACGGCCCACCGCCAGTTTACTCACCCGATTTGTCAGCAGGCTCTCAAGCCAGGCAAGGGCTCCGGCCCCTGCGACAGTCACCTCTCCCATGTGCGAGATGTCGAACATGCCCACCGCTGATCGCACCGCGCGATGTTCTTCGATAATTCCGCTGTATTGGACCGGCATGAACCATCCGCCGAACTCCACCATACGAGCTCCGCAAGCGATGTGCGCGGCTTCGAGTGGTGTGTGTTTCAGGTCGGTTGATTCGCTCATGATTGGGTCGTTGGAGTGCCGTTGGGACGGCGGTTTGAGAAATTCAGGTAAGTATAGGAAAGAAACATTTTTTCATATTCATCCACAAGTCGCATGGCCTCGTTGGGTTTTAGTTTGTCGCTTTTGAGTGCTGCATCAGCCTGCGTCTTGATCCGACGGGCCAGTTCCTTGGTATCCCACTGCGTGAAAGTCAGGACCTGCTCGACCGTATTTCCCGGCAGGATTTCCTCAACATAATAGCCCGCCTCCTCATCCTCATCGAGGAAGACATGCATCTCATTGACTCGTCCAAAGAGATTGTGCAGATCTCCCATGATGTCCTGATAGGCACCGGAGAGAAAAATCCCGAGGTAGTAGGGCTCGCCAGACTTCACCCGGTGCACTGGGAGAGTCTCCTTCACATCCTGAAAGTCAATAAACTTGGCCATCTTCCCATCGGAGTCACAGGTGATGTCAACCAGGGTGCCGCTGCGCTCGGGCAGTTCATTGAGTCGATGGATTGGCATGACTGGAAACAGCTGACCAAGCGCCCAATGATCGAGCAGGGACTGGAAAACGGAAAAGTTGCAGAGAAGCTGATCGGCCAACGCCACCTCAAGCTCGCGGACTTCCTCGGGCACCTGTTTGGCATCACGGTGGAGCAGCACAGTCTCTGCGGCAATCTGCCAGTAAAGGGTATCGATCTTTGCCTTGGCACGAAGTTCCAGAAGTCCCAGATCAAACATCGCCTGTGACTGATCACGGATCTGCTGTGCATCATGCAGATGTTCCAAACGCCGCTTTTCATTGAGACCGGTTTTGATCTCAATCATGTCGGCAACGAGCTTCGGGTCACTGGAATCCGCAACAACCACCTCATGATGGCTCTCTTTTTCAATGGATCCAAAGGCCTCGATGATCAGCACAGAATGGGGAGCGACGATAAAACGTCCGCTCTCGCTCACGATGACCGGATGTTCCACTCCCTCCGAGTCGCAGATCTCCATGATGTTGTAGACCACATCGCGGGTGTACTCGTGGAGTGAGTAATTCCGGGAGCTGTCGAATGTGGTCCGCGAGCCGTCATAATCTATGCCTAGCCCCCCCCCCACATCGAGATAGCCAAGAGCATGGCCCATTTTCTTGAGTTTCGCATAGAACCGTGCCGCCTCGCGCGTAGCGCGGTTAATCGTGACAATATCAGGCACCTGCGAACCAACATGATAATGCAACAGGACAAGTGCATCAGGGATGCCTTCGGCATGAAGCGTATCACTCATGATCACGAGATCCGCCGTGGAGAGTCCGAATTNNTGTGGCATTCTCCCCGCCACTGGTCGCCCACTTCCCCGCCCCCTTGGAGAGCAGGCGAACACGGGCGCCGATCATCGGCGTCACACCAACTTGTTTCGCGACGGCGAGAATCTGATGAAATTCCTCCAGCTTCTCGACGACGAGGATTACTTTCTTTCCGAGCTTCAGGCCAATCAGCGCAGCCCGGATGAATTCGTCATCCTTGTAACCGTTTCCAATCACCAGACTCTCCGGATCGGAGTGTACGGCAATGGCAGCAATCAACTCAGGCTTGCTTCCCGCTTCGATGCCAAAATGATAAGGTAAACCTGCATCGACGATTTCCTCAACGACCTCACAGAGTTGGTTCACCTTGATCGGGAAGA
>DKEN01000066.1 GCA_002452515.1 Spartobacteria bacterium UBA6821
AACGGCATACTGAACGCGGGCTTAGTGTCGGAGTGGCACTGGAAGCAGAGCGTAGGCTGCGCAGCCTTCAGAAGCTTTTCTTCCTTGCTCTGATGAACGCTGTGGCAGCTAATACAGCCGACCTTCGCCTTGGCGTGGGGCGAGCGGTCAAAGTTCGGGTGCGCTCCCGCGTGACAGGTCAGGCACTTGGCGTCAACCTCTTTGGCCGAGTGCTTCGCGGGATTGAATATCTTGCTTACATCGCCGCCGCCCGCCACGTGCTCCGCACCGGGACCGTGGCAGCCTTCGCAACCTTGATGGGAGGGTCCAGCTTTGGTATTGAGCGTGGTCTTCCAGTGCGGCGTCTTCTCCCAGTTGTTGTAGAGCTCTTCGTGGCACGTCTTGCAGGTCTCCGCGCCTACATACTCGGAGGCTTCAGAGGAGTGCGCACCCGCCGCTGGCGCGCTACTGGGCTGAACGTTCTTAGTCGGTGCCGGAGCCGCTGCCTGCTTCACCACGGCGGTGAATCAGGAAATTATCCTTCCCTTGGCGAGCAGTCCCGTCCTCTCGATTGCTTCTCTGATGGGACTCGCCTCGGTGCTTTCCGTTTGCAGCACGACAGACGCCTTCATCGCCGCGACATTGACCACTTTTCCCATGGCGGCGAAACTTGCCTTTCTCGTCTTCGGGCCGATGCTCGATTTCAAACTCCTCTTCCTCTACGGAGCCGCCTTTTCAAAGCGGTTCATTATCTCGCTGGCAATCGGTCTCTTTTTTGTGATCGGAATCCTTTGCTGGCGTTTGGGAACACTCAACCTTGGATGGTAATGCCATGACCGCCTCCTTCCGTACACTTCGTGACTTTGTGTTGCTCCTTCTGTGGGGGACGTTTGTCCTCTGGATGGATCTGAGTAAACAGCTCTCAACCTATCTGCATCCGTCGTTGCAGCCCTATACGGTAGGAGCAGGTGTCCTCCTGATTATCCTGGCCATCTTCTCCCTACGTTCCCTTTTAAAAGGAACGGGCGCACCTCACGAGTGCTGTCATCATGACCACTCATGCAGCGAGCATGAGAGCTCTCATGAACATCACGACCACTGTGACCATGACGATCATGAGAGTCATCATGGACACGATCACTCCGCTTCCGAGAAACATGAGCACGACGATCATCACGGGGAACACGATCTTGAGAAGGAACATCATCACCATCATGGTGAGGCTGTAGGGGGCTTTTCTCTCCTTTTCAAGACGCTGGTTTTGCTTCTCCCACTGGCTGGGATCGTTTTGGGGCAGAGCAATCACTACACCATGAGCACGATTGCCAATCGAGGTGTCGTCCAGGATCTTAGCAAGCTTCCATCCGCCAAAGGTGCGCCTCTAACTGCTGTTCCGTCGGCATCATTGGAGTCTGCCACTTCATCTAATTCACAATCCGATGAGGGAACATCTGCCTCTGGTGCAGGTGCAATGCCAATTCAAGTGATCGACATGCTCTATGCCGTCCAGATGCCAACATATCGTGAGGAGTTTGATGGTAAACAAGTGGAACTGGTCGGGCAATTCGTCCCACTTACCACCGGAAATCCCAAGGGGGATCGCTTTCAGGCCATTAGGCTATTCATCACTTGTTGTGCCGCCGATGCGAAACCGGTTGGCGTCACCATTCAGTATGACAAGCCCCTAAAAGTTTCCGAGATGGGCTGGGTAAAGGTCACCGGAACGCCGACCTTTCCGATGGAAGGAGGCAGACGCACTGCGGTGCTGGTTGCCAACAAGGTGGAGGAGTGCGCTGCTCCCGACGAACCCTTCGTTTATTAAATCGGTGATTCCCTAAGTCGGTTGGTGATGAAGCCCTAAAAGTTTTGGTCTGACGAGTTTGATCAGTAATTCTTGGGTATACCGATACACGGCAAATTCCGATAGCGCCCGGCAAGATCGAGGCCGTAACCAACGACGAATTTGTCGGGAATATCAAAACCGACGAAATCGGCGGGAAGATTCTTTGAATACTCCTTCCTCAGTAAGACGCAGGTGCGTACGGAGAGGGCTCCCGAATCGAGAAGAAGTTGTGTTAAGGTCTGGAGTGTCCGGCCAGTGTCGAGGATATCATCCACGATCAGGAGTTCCTTGCCGGTGACAGATTCGGGAATTCCCCAGGGAAGCGTGATGGCGCCGGAGCTTGTCGTGCCATCGCCGTAGCTGGAGACTTTCAACGGCAGCAGCGTCAGCGGCAGGTTGATTTCCCGCATGAGATCAGCTGCAAAGATCAGACCTCCATCCAGCAGTGGAACAATGCAGAGCGGCTTTCCATCAAATCGGCTGGTGATCTCAACTCCGAGTTCCCTGACGCGGGATTGAATCGTTTCGCGGTCGATCAGGATTTCTGAAAGGGAATTAATCATCGTCAGGATTCAGCGATCCAACAGCCCGGAGACCGTTGTGGGAGAGTTCAAAAATTTCCGTTGAGGCAGGCATGGCCGAGATCAGATAGTCGTCCCGGATCGCCGCGGCCATCTGGGGAAGATGATTGGCGAGCTTGGGGAAAACGCAGATTTTATTTTGGGTTGGAATGGTGATGAGGAGCTCTGAACCAAAGATGGCGCTGAAATGCTGGAGAAATTCCGGAAGAAGAATCAGGGAGGCGGTGACGGGTGTTTCCGTCGTGATCACAGCCATCTGGATGACATCATTGTCGTCACGGATCATGGTCGGATCAAGTGTGGCCAATTGGAGAAGCGATCTCTCCCTGCACTCTTTGACAAAAGCATCCCACTCATCGGGAGTGGCGAATGATTTTTCGCTCACTGGCGTGATTTCACCCGTTTTGCCAACGAAGGCAGGTGTCACGACTGTTCTTTTTGCCCCCGGCAGATAACGCGAAACGGCCGGATGTTCAAACGCAGGGACAATGAGCAGGGAAGGATCTCCGGGTCTCTCGTCAGCAAGGGCGCTGTCGAGGGATAGAAAGAGGCTCGCGACGAATATTGGAGTCAGGAAATGTGGAGTAACCAATCGAGACAACATCTGGCATTTCCGGCCGGTCACGGTTAGAAGAGGTGCTGTCATGATCACTTTTGTAGAAGGAACGCTTGAGGAGGTGCTGCCGACGATGATCGTCGTGAATGCCGGAGGTATCGGCTACCAGATTCTCATACCACTCTCCAGTTACAACAAGCTTCCGGTGATCGGAACCCGTCTCCGTATCCTGACCCATCATCAGGTGAGGGAGGATGCTCAGTTGCTTTACGGTTTTTCTTCTCCCGTGGAACGCGATCTTTTCCGGCTCCTGATGGCCCATGTGACCGGTGTGGGCCCGAAGCTTGCTCTTGCCATCCTGAGCGGCATGGCTGTGGATGATTTTAAATCAGCGGTTGTGACCTCCGATATTACGGCTATTTCCAGGATCTCCGGTGTCGGGAAAAAAACGGCGGAGCGCGTTGTGCTGGAACTCAAGGACAAGCTTGGTGTTGCCGCAGAATGGGAGGCGGCCAGTCGTGGTAACGCCCCCTCGGGGATTGAACGGCATCTCCATGATGCGGTGCTGGCCTTGATTTCACTGGGTTACAAGCAGGTCGATGCCCACAAGGCGGTGAAGGCGATCCTGCCGAAACTTTCCACCGAATCTCCCGCTGACATCATGGTTGAGGATGTCGTACGTGAGGCGCTCAAACATCTGCTCTCATGAACGAAGAGGATACGCTGACTTCATCCAGTATTTCATTGGAAGCCCTCCGGCAACGTGTGCCCGCGGGGGAACTCTTTGCTGGCAAGGAATGGCGGTGGTCGCCATCACCCTTCTGCCTCCCATCTCCGCTGTTAAAGGAACTGGAGTCGATGGGGCATCGGCTTCTGCAATTTGCAGAGGCCTGTGAGCTTCTTTACAGGCAGAGCGTGGATGGGCGTCAGCCATCGTGGATCGCCGAACTTCTTGAGCAAGGGAAACCGCAGGAACTCGTGGCCCTCGGGCGTGATCCTGCATTTCGTGGGGAAATAGCCCGTGTGATCCGTCCCGATCTTGTGATCACGGAAGAGGGGTTTGCTATCTGCGAGTTGGACCAGATTCCCGGAGGGATTGGACTAACAGCGTGGCTGAATGAGACGTACTCCACCTTTGGAAACAAGGTGCTCGGCGGAGGATTCGGCATGTTGGAAGGATTTTCCAGCGTTCTTCCCGAGGGGGAGATTATTGTTTCCGAAGAGTCGGCAACCTATCGACCGGAAATGGAATGGCTCGCAAACCGACTTGCCCAGTGGAAGGGAGATACACGCTGGCGGGTGAGTGATGCAGCCGTTCGCGACTCTTGGACCGGGAGTGTTTACCGTTTTTTTGAACTCTTTGATCTGGATCAGGTGCCGTGCGCCGAGGGGCTTTTTCGCGCCTCTGTTTCAGGGGAGGTGAAGGTGACGCCACCACCCAAGGCTCAACTGGAGGAGAAACTCTGGTTTGCGCTTTTCTGGATGGCTCCTCTGCGGGAGTTTTGGCTGCGTCAGCTTGGTGAGCGTGGAGTCCAGGCGCTACAGCGATGGGTTCCCTACACATGGATTTTGAATCCAGAACCGTTGCCACCGCAGTCGGTCTATCCTCGACTTGATATTCAGGATTGGAAACATCTTGGGGCTTTCAGCCAGAAAGAGCGGAATTTGATCATCAAAATCAGCGGATTCGATGGCCGGGCCTGGGGAGCCCGAGGGGTATCGCTTGGCTCTGATCTGGGGCGCCCCGATTGGGAGAAAGCGATTGCAACCGCATTGGAGGAGTTCCCAAAGCACCCCTATATCCTGCAGGTGTACCGCCATTCGATTCTCTCCGAGCACCCTGTTTATGATGCTTCGGGAGAAGTGCAGTCGATGAAGGGAAGGGTGCGTCTGAGCCCCTATTTCTTCGTCAGTGAGGGAAAGGCAAATCTCGGAGGAGCCTTGGCGACCATTTGTCCCGCCGATAAGAAGATTCTTCACGGGATGACCGATGCGATCATGGTGCCGACCATGGCGGCAGAGGGTTAAGGTGGATTTGCCAGGTTTCTCGACCCCATCTTGATCCCGGAAAACTAGAGCAAGTTTGATTGATCTCTGTTCATGCTTGTTTGAGGAAAACCAGGGAAGATTGTCCCGCAGAGGCGCAGAGAGTTGTAGGCTGAGATGACGCATGAACTCTTTTGAAAATCCTCTGCGATCTCCGCGTCTCCGCGCGCAAATTTTCGGATCTTCGATGGAATGTTGTCTGCATTCAAACAGACGCTCTACGGATTAGATTATGAGGAGGCCTGTTCCAGATGGAGTTCTTCCGAACGGGTTTCCGAATCATCCACGATCGGCATCGGGGGATGAACGAGTTGATCGAGCATCGTTGTCCAATGTTCGATTCCGACAAGGATCTCGATCTCAATCCGCAGATAATAGATGGGAATGCTTTGCTGGTGGAGGCGTGGCATGCGGACGGCATCCTTCTCCGTCGTGAGGATGCAGTCGACGCCCCGTCGTTCACAACGTTTCAGGAACCGCTCCATCTCGCGTTTCGAGTAGCGATGATGGTCGGCATAGCTCTGTGTTAACTCCAGTTGCACTCCGAGGCGTTGCAATCCTTGTTCGAAGCTCTCAGGCGATGCGATGGCGGAGAGTGCTCCCGCACGGAGCCCCTGCAATTTCTCAAGGGGGATGATCGTACCGGTGGCGAAATCCTGTAGCTCCACAGGACGGTGGCGGCACTCGAGGATGGGGGCGGTGCGGTTGTATTTTCTGATCCTCTGATGGAGATCGGAAATGTCGCTTCCGTCGCATTTGGTAATCAGGATATGGGTGGCGCGACGGAGGTTTTCAGGAGGTTCGCGCAGTGTGCCTCTGGGAAGCAGGTATTCATTGCCGAAGGGTGCCTCCCGGTCGATCAGGACCAGATCATAGCGACGGTGAAGTTTAAGATATTGCAGACCGTCATCCAGAAGAAGCAGGTCACTGCCCAGTTCGGTGACTGCATGACGTCCGCAGGCGACGCGATTCTTTTCTACCACCACAGCCACCCCTCGAAGGTTCTTGGCCAGCATGAAGGGTTCATCCCCGGCTGTTTTGGAATCAAGCAGGAGGGCTCCTCCTTCGGACACAACGCGTACAGGCACCTGTTTTTTCCCTGGCTGTCTCCTTCGCACGCTTTTGTAACCACGACTCAAAATCGCGACGCGACGCCCCCGATCCGTCAGCTCGCGGGCGAGTTTTTCCACAACGGGAGTTTTTCCGGTTCCTCCGACTGTGAGGTTCCCGATACTGATCACAGGGCATCCCACCTGGTGCTTCCGCATGATGTGATTGCGAAACAGGTAGAGGCGAAGGGCGACAATCCTACGATAGAGGAGAGAAATCGCGAGTAGGAAAATTCGCAGAATGCCGGCGCGCTTGCCAGAACGGCGTTCCAGAATGACATCGACCGCGAACTGTTCGATTCTATCGAGGAGTTGTCTCATCAGAAATTTAGGTTTTTAGGCTTAGAGCTTCTTGGGATTCTTCTGAATCAGTTCCTAAAAGCCTAACAGTCTTCAGTCTCTTTGCCTGCCCTAAGGCTTCAGCACCTTGGCACCCTGATTATCAACAGCGCATGTCACGGTTTTTGATCCTGACGGGCTCGATCGTTTCATCGCTTTGGCAATGCGTGCGGCACTCTCTGTATCCGGAGCCAAGGCACAGATGGTCGATCCTGATCCGCTGAGCCATCCTCCGAGCGCCCCGGATTTTTCTACTGCAGCGATGACTTCTGGAAGGAATGGCACCAACTTGGTGCGGTACGGTTGATGTAGGCGGTCGCCAAAGGCTCCACGCAACAACTCATAGCGTTTGGTCGCAAAAGCAGCTGCGATCACGGCGGCGTCCGCGGCATTGGCTGCGGAATCGGTCACGCTAATTGACCTGGGCATCACCTTACGGGCAGCAGGTGTGGCGACTTCAAAATCGGGAATTAGAAGTACAAAACGAAGATGGGAAGCAACAGCGTACCGAAGGGGCTGCTGAAGCGAACGGGCAATCGTAAAACCGCCAAAGAGGGCCGGTGCGGCATNNCGGTGTGGGACGGCAACGAAGTGTGGCTGCTCACCGCCGGCGGGGTCACCTTCGCCGCTTTCCCGCGCACCTACGCGGTGATGTTCTCCGGCCTCTACACGCCGCTGATGCTGCTGCTGTTCGCGCTCATCCTGCGCGGGGTGGCCTTCGAGTTCCGCGCAGAGGCGGAAAATTCCTTCGCGTGAAACAGGGCGTCCTGAAAGTTCATTGAGTCCCATCAGCACTCCGAGACGAACGGTGACACTGCTGCCGAGTCCGCGGGCTTGTGGGACAGCTCCCTTGATTTTCCAGGAGAACGGGACAGGCGTAAGTCCACTTCCGTGAAAAAAGCTTTCCGCAGTGGCTTCAACCATTGCGGGGAGGGGAGTTGCAGGATTTACCAGTGAGATGGTGACAAGATTGGCCAGATCAAGGGCCACACCAAAGGAGTCAAAACCAGGGCCGAGATTGGCAGTTGTTCCTGGAACGGAAACGGTGACGGAATCGGAGTTTTTTAGGAATCGGTTTTTCGCTGCGGTACTCATGGAAAATCTTTGGAGTAGTTTGGGTCAAATTTCAGAATAGTTACTTCGCCGGATGCATCCATGAAATTTGCATGGTAGTCTTGGAGTGTTGTTGACAACTGTTCTGGAATTTCCCAAAAAATCCACTCCCTCAGACAATAAAAAAGCTGTATAAATTTGCGTTTACAGGTGCAAATAAGCAGCTGCCCCCACTATGAATAAAATTTT
>DKEN01000047.1:0-1932 GCA_002452515.1 Spartobacteria bacterium UBA6821
GGTTTCTCGATCAGGAGATGTTTTCCCTGCTGGAGCAGGTAGGTGCCAACTTCATGATGGGATTCCGTCGGTGTGGCGACCGAGGCGACATCCACGAGGGAGGCGAATTCTTCCAGCGTATCGCAGGCCTTGCCCCCGTAGCGGGCGGCGACCTTCACCGCATTTGCCTTGTTGGCGTCATAGATGGCCGTGAGTTCGCAATCGGGGAGTTCGCTGTAAATGCGGGCGTGATTGATACCGATGCTGCCTGGGCCGACAACGCCGGCGCGGATTGTATTCATGATGTGATACCCCAGAGGGTGATGTTGTGGTGGGTTGCGAGTTCACGAAGCTGATCTTCCTGAAGGAGGAGGGTTCGTCCGGCTTCGACGGCAATGGCCGTCACCCCTGCGGCTGCGGCCGTTTCGAGAGTACGGGGTCCGATGACCGGCACATCGAAGCGCATGTCCTGACGGGGTTTGGAGACCTTGACGACAACCGCTTCTCCCTGGCCCAGTTCCCCACCGCGTTTGATCGTGGCATCCGTGCCGTCAAATCCTTCGACAGCCAGCACGGTTCCCTTCTTGACCACGACGGTCTGGCCGATGTCGAGTCGGCTGACCTCCTTCGCAATGCCGAGGCCGTAGGCAATGTCGGTGATGAGTCGCGCTTTGGGCTTGGGACCTGCGATCAGCCCCTCCGGGGCGAGATGTTTTTCCAGAAAGGTGGTGGCGATAAGGAGTGGGACACCCGCCTTTTCCAACTCCCCGGCAATGGCTCCGAACAGCGTCTCGGCATTCCGCTCACGGAGGGTTGCCAGCAGGATGAGAGCGCGGAAATCCGGGCGCAGGTCGAAGAGATGCTTCGGGGCGATCTGCCCCGCCATCATCGAGGCGGTGGCACCACTCTGCTTGGCGGCATCAACAAGACGGCCCAGTTGGCCGACTTTCATCCAATGCATCTCATCGACGAGAGCGGCGAGAGAGGGATCGGTTTCCCCTTCAAAGGCGGCTGCGACGATGTGTTTCACGCCAGCTTCGCGTGCACCCTGCACGGCAAACTGGGGGTAGGAACCGTTACCGGCGATGAGGAAGAGAGATTCGGGTTTCTGCACAGGAAACGAGGGATAATACCAAATCCTAACTGCAACTAGGTCGTACTGGCAGCTAGAAAAATTATCAAGGAAGCTTCATGCTCCTCAGGCATGAAGATTTTCCTGATGTCGGCGCTGCTTTTCGCATCCCTCTTTTCGGTGGTGGAAGCTTCCGAATGGAGGCTCACGGATAAAGAGGCATCACGGGAAATAATTGTACAAAAGGGTGATCGCTTGCTCGTTGAACTCGCGGCCAATCCGACGACAGGGTATTCGTGGAGTCTTCATCTACAAGGTGACAAAATCCTGAGTCAGGGGAAATCGGGGTATAAGCCTTCGGACAAATCGGGAAACCTCGTCGGTTCTGGAGGAACGGAAATCTGGAAATTCCGGGCGCAGCAAGCCGGTTCCACCAGGCTCGATTTTTTCTATGCCCGTCCTTGGGAGAAGGGGGTGCCCCCGGTGCGTATGCTTCACTACCCTGTTACGGTGAAGCCATGAAGCGAGTGATTCACTGGTTTCGTCGTGATCTGCGAATCACGGACAATACGGCCCTGAACGCTGCAGTGGCGGCGGGAGAAGAGGTGATTCCGGTTTATATCGAGAGTCAATGGAGAGGCTCCCATCGCTGGACAGGTCCTGCCCGACAGGAATTTCTGTGCGGTGCGCTTGGATCGTTGGCAAAGAATCTGGAGGCCATCGGCGGTCAGTTGATCATCCGACAGGGAGATGCCGTGTCGGAGTTAGAACGCTTGGTAGGTGAGAGCGGAGCGACAGGAATCTTTGCCAACCGTGATCCCGATCCCTTTGGACGCGCCGTGGAGAGTCGCCTCTCCACAATGTGCCGGGATCGTGGTCTC
>DKEN01000047.1:2078-5207 GCA_002452515.1 Spartobacteria bacterium UBA6821
TTCCTACGGAGAACGGCGCGACTTTCCCTCGGTTTCAGGAACCTCGCACCTCTCTCAGGATCTGCGCTTCGGCCTGATCTCCCCACGCCAGATTTATATGGGGGCAAAGCAGTTGGAGGAGAACCTTCCTCCTGATGGTCGCAGGAGTGCCATAAAGTTCCTAACTGAGATCGTCTGGAGGGAGTTTTACATGCAGTTGCTCTGGCACTCTCCTGAGGTGCTGGAGCAGGAGTTTAACAGTTCGTGGCGCGGTATGGAATGGCCGGCTCTTCCGGGACATCCCGATGCTTTCAGGAGGTGGTGTGAGGGGCGCACCGGATTTCCGATTGTGGATGCGGCGATGCGTCAGTTGGCGGCGACAGGCTGGATGCACAACCGTGCCCGCATGATCGTCGCGATGTTCCTGACAAAGGATCTTCATCTCGACTGGCGGTTGGGTGAGGAGTTCTTCATGCGTTCTCTGGTGGACGGTGAGATCGCGAGTAATAATGGCGGTTGGCAATGGAGTGCCGGGACGGGAGCAGATGCCGCCCCTTATTTTAGGATTCAAAATCCCTGGAGTCAGACCAAACGCTACGATCCTCAGGGAGAGTACATTCGTCGATGGGTGCCAGAGCTCAACAATGTCTCCACTGCTTTCCTGCTGGAGCCTCCCTCCGATGCCCACCCGATCGCCGCCGGGTATCCGGCTCCGATGCTCGATCATGCTCGCGAGCGGGATGTCACTCTGGAAAACTTTGCCAGACATAAGGCCCGTGTGTAGTGAGTCCCGGTCTCTCGGAAAAATGAGAGAGCGGGAATCTGTGGAATGCTCAGACATCCGCGAGAAACGTTTACCTCAGACCGCGAGAAAATAGTTCATTCCGTGAAAAGATTAATTTTTAAAAAAGTCTTCGACAGTAGGAAGAAAGAAAGATATTCGTTGCGCCGCATGAAAATTACTTCCTCACTCAAGATGCTGGCCGTAGCTGCGGTGGCGATGAGCTTTACCGCTCTGACCGCCCANNTAACGCCGAAAACCATCGTCTATACCAACAGTTACGGCGTGTATGGGGCAACTAATGGGCTTGCTTTTCGTGAAGATCACAACACGACCAATACCAACACCGGAGTCAAAACCTATTATTATAATGGTGCGGCGGCGACAGTATCGACGAAATTTGGCAATGCGGATTTTGTCGCGGCACTCTTCACCAACGGGATCCTTACCAACGGCACTCCCGCGAATTGGAAAATCGTTGCGCAAGTCTATGGTGGTCTGGGTGAGGGGGCCAATTTTTACGCACAGAATGGAACCAACCTCGTCTACATTGGCGATAACATTAGCGCCACCTTCCCGCCGTCCCTTGCTGACTCTTATTCATCAGTCCAGACCGACAACAGCAACAATACGGAGATCGGACAGACACTCAAAGGCTCTACTACTTATGAAGGCCCCATGTCTGTCAGTTTGACTGTTCCCACAGGAATTAACAGCAGTGTGCATTACGACTTCTCTGGCCTGGGGAAGGGTTCATCCTCGGATCTCGGCTATACGTATACCGGGCCAAACAACTCGACAAACTTTGCTGAAATCACGGTTTCCGGGGCCTTCAGTCTGGAAAATGGTGTGGGAAGCACTTACGACAGAAATAGCAATCCGGAGACAATCGAAGGAACCGTCAGCTTCGGAGCCTCCAAATCCGTTCCACAGACAAATAGCGACTCCAACTGGTAATTCTCTGACTCAGCAATAACAGAAGGTTTTACACTCCCTCCCTGGCGCTAAGCCGGGGAGGGAGTTTCCTTTTTTGCGGGGGGTAGGCGCATTCCCATTCCTCCGTTTGCAATGATTGCTCCAATCCTGTAGTAAGGAGACCCCATGCATGTTCGTCTGACCAAGGATTTCACATTTGAAGCGGCCCAGACTCTGCCCAATGTTCCGACTGATCACAAATGCAGGCGGATGCACGGGCACAGTTTCAAGGTGGAGGTCTCTATCGAGGGGGAGGTCGATCCTGTCACCGGCTGGTTTTATGATCATGCCCGGATCAGCAAGGCAATGAATCCGCTGCTTGAACTGATCGATCATTCCTACCTGAATGAAATTCCAGGACTGGAAAATCCCACCATTGAGAATATGTGTGCGTGGCTCTGGGGGCATCTTGCCCCGCAGCTTCCAGGACTCTCCGAGATAGTGCTTCATGAAACCCCGACCGCTCGCTGTAGCTATCGAGGCAACTAATCCCTGCCCAGATGATTCTTGATCTGCTGGGGCATTCCCATCTCCACGAGGAAGTTCACCCCTCTTTTCCAAAAGCCTTTGTATGGCTTCAGTCATTCGATCCTGTGACACCCGATGGCAGGTATGAGATCGACGGACCGGGCGTGGTCGCCATCGTGCAGCGCTACGAGACCGCACCCCAGGATACGAAGAAGTGGGAAACTCACCGTGTGCATGGTGACATTCAGGTGATCTACTCGGGCGAGGAATTCATCGGCTATGCAAACCGTGACGAGTTGAGCGTGAAAACTCCCTATAGTCCCGAGAAGGATGCGGAGTTTTATTCTCCCCCCTCGGTTCCAGCCTCCGCGTTTCTGCTGAAAGCAGGTTCCTTTGCCGTCTTCCTTCCCCACGATGCCCACCAACCGGGTGTTATGACAGGTCAGCCCGGTCCGATCTTGAAAGTCGTGGTGAAGTTCCGTCTGTAAGCGATCAGGCGATCGCCAGCGCTTCCGTAGATGCTCCTCCGAGGAGGGGCTGGTGCTTGGAGGGATTCCGATGCTTCGGCTTGGAGACCAGCATGTAGATGGAGGGAACGACGAAGAGGGTGAAGAAAGTTCCGATGATCATCCCGGAGACTAGGACGATACCAATGCTGTTTCGGGCACCTGCACCGGGGCCGGATGCAAAGATCAGCGGTGTGTGTCCAAAGACGGTAGCCGCCGTGGTCATCAGGATCGGTCGCAGGCGTGTCCCCGATGCAGTCAGGATGGAGTGCCATTTGTCCATGCCTCCCTCCTGGAGTTTATTGGCAAACTCAACGATCAGAATGCCGTTTTTGGCGACAAGTCCGAAGAGGGTGATCAGTCCCACCTCGCTGTAAATGTTGATGCTTGTCGCACCGAGGAAGGTGAAGAGCAGCGCAC